>DATELS010000596.1:0-15020 GCA_035276365.1 Thermoanaerobaculia bacterium | reverse complement strand
ATCATCGGCGACATCTTCACGCTCGAAGAGCGCGCGAAGATGCAGGGCCTCTTCAGCGGCGTGTGGGGCGTGTCGAGCGTGATCGGCCCGCTCGTCGGCGGCTTCATCACCGACCGTCTGTCGTGGCGCTGGGTGTTCTTCATCAACGTGCCGGTGGGCATCGCGGCCGCGGCGCTCATCGGCTTCGCGCTCGTCGAACCGCCGCGTCACGAGAAGCCGTCGATCGATTACGCCGGCGCGACGATCCTCACCGCCGCCGTCACGCTGCTCCTCCTCGTCCTCGGCGAGGGCAGCACGCCCGCGACGCTGCTCGCGCCGCGCACGCTCGCGCTCATCGCGTTCGTGGCCGTGCTGTTCGTCGTCTTCATCCGCATCGAGAAACGCGCGCCCGAGCCGATCGTGCCGCTCGTGCTGTTTCGCAATCGCGTCGTCGCGGTGTCGATCGGCGTCGGCTTTCTCGCGGGCATCGCGATGTTCGCCGCCATCACCTTCGTCCCGCTCATGGCGCAAGGCGTTCTCGGCGCGACGGCGACCGAGGCGGGGACGTTTCTGACGCCGCTGATGTTGTCGTGGGTGCTCGCGTCGATCGTCGGCGGACGTCTGCTCATGCACCGCGGCTCGCGCGCGCTCGTGCTTGCGGGGCTCGCGTTGATGACGATCGGCTTCGGCGCGCTGGCGACGTTCTCTCACGCGACGCCGCGCGCGATTCTGTACACGGAGTTGATCCTCATCGGCACCGGCCTCGGACTAACGATGCTGACGCTGCTCATCGCGGCGCAGCACTCGGTGCCGCGTGAGCAGCTCGGGATCACGACCTCGCTCAATCAGTTTTCCCGCACGATCGGCGGCGCCCTCGGCGTCGCGCTCCTCGGCGCGATGCTCGCGGCGGGACTCGCGGCCTACTCATCGAATCCTAACGCGCTCGTGAATGCGGAAGCGCGGAAGCACATCCCGCCGGCGGAGCTGGCGGCGCTGCAGCATGCGCTCGAAGGAACGCTGCGCACGATCTTCTGGACGAGCGCCGCGGTCTCCGCGATCGCGCTCGGCGTGTCGATCACGCTGCCGCGCGGGAAAGTCGGATCGCAGGTGCACACCGAGCGGATGATGGTCGCCGAGATGACGAACATCGACGCGGCGCACGAGCCCGAGGCTTAGATCGTCACGCTCGTATCCGTGTACTTGTCGCCGGTCCGCTTGAATCCCTTCACGTCGTCGGTGCGATCGCTGCGCGCGATTCCGGCGCTGTGCTCACCGAGCGAGTCGACGAGCGATTCGAGCGGAATCTTCTTGAACTTCTTCGTCTCGCGCGTGCAGATCATCCCGATGAACTTGCCCTTCTGCAGCACTTCCTCGACGAACTTCTTCGGCGTCGCGTTGTGGCTGCCGTGATGTCCGACCTTGAGGAAGTTCGTCTTCATCAGCAGGTCCTTGAACTCCGTGTCCGCCATCGCGTTCTGCCAGGTGCCCCACTGCGCATCGCCGGGGAAGAGCAGATGCGCGCGGCCGACCTCGAACATCAGCATGAGGCTCGTCCCGTTCACCGCCTTGTCGATCTGCACCGCGACGCCGAACGAGTCTTCGTTCGCGAGGTTCCGCAGGTCTTCGATGTCCTTGTCCTTCAGTCCGAACGCGTCGAGCTGTTTCGCGCGCGCGTCGTCTTTGACGATGAAGGTCTTCGGGAAGATCGTGATCGCGTCGCCGTCGTCGTTCGCCTGCAGCGCGGCCATGCGCAGCTCGTAGGCGCCGCCCTTCGGCGGATCCATGTCGCGCACGACCTCGGGGTCGCGCGACGGTCCCATCGCGTGCACGGTGACGCCGGGCAGCACGTCGGTTTGAAACGTCTGCGCGCTGCGCTGCGTCGGCGGGAGGAAGCGAATCTTCGGTTTGTTCGACCAGCCTTCCTGCAGCGTCGCCATCGCCTTCGCGTTCGTGAGCGAGTTGTCGACGATCTCGAGAATCTCGCGGCGCGCACCGAACGCGGCCAGCGCGTCGCGCGCGCTCTTGCCGGCCTTCGACTGCTTGTCGCGAATCGCCTTCGCGTCGGGATCGGTCGGATGCTCCGTCCACGGCAGCCACACCTCGCCGACTTCGACTTCGCCCCAGCGCTCGCTCTCGAAGCCGCTGACGTGATCGCGATGGCGGTGCGTGGCGATGACGATGTCGATGCGCGGCTTGCCGTCCGCATCGGTGACGTCGCTGAGGATCTGATCGACGACTTCGCTCATCGCGTGCGGACCGGGACCGCTCATGTGCACGCCGCAGTCGATGAGGACTTTGCGCTCGCCGTCGCCGTCGGGGAACCGGAGCAGGAACGAGTCGCCGAGGCCGACGTTGTACATGCGGATGGCGACTTTTTTCGCGTTGGCCATGATGTCGATCCTCAGTAGAGACCGCGGTGGAGTGCGGCGAAGTTCGTGCGCGCGCGCATGCGCTGCGCCTCGTATTTGTCGTCGCACCATGCGAGCGCGACGTCGGTCGTGTCGAGGCGGCCGACGTAGTCCTTCTGCTTCTTGCGACGCTCGTCGCTGAGCGGCTTGCAGATGATGTAGCGCACGACGCCGTCCGCGCGCGCGATGACGGTCGTGCCGCCACGGAACGGCACGCCGCCGAACGCGAGGTCTTCCTTGCTCATCTCGTCGTGCTGATCGAACTGCGCGATGAGCTCGACGACGAGCTGCCCGTCCGGCGCGATGCGGAACACGGTGTGGAAGCCGAGGAGGTGAATCTTGTGCGCGGGGTCGAGGCCGAGGGCGGCGGCGTTCTTCGTCGCCCAACCGCCGAGCGCGCCCGCCCATTTGCCGAGCGATCCGCTCTCGTCTTTCACGACTGTTTTGCCCCAGCGATCGAACGCGCGAGCGTTCTCGGCGAGGCGTTGCTCGTACGGCTCGAACGGCAACTCGAGCTTCACGTCGGGCGCGCGCCACAGCAGCGAGTCTTCCGCGAGCGACGTCACGCCCTCGGGATAAATGCCGCGCACGCGGAACGACTCGATCATCGCGGTGCGCAGGCCGGCGTCATCGTCCGGCACCATCTGATAGTCGGCGGTGACGAGCGCACGCAGAAAGTCGCCGAACGTGACGTCGACCGGAGGCAGGTACTCGATCGCGCGGATGCACATCGTGAGGATGTTCTGCGCGGTGCGCGCGGCCTCGCCGGCGATGCGATTCACGAGGTCGGGATGGAGATCGCCCGCGGGCAGAATGCCGGAGCCGCCGGTGGCGATGCGAACCAGATCGCGGATGCGGCGCTGGTAGACGCGGAAGAAGGCGTCGAAGACGGCGGCGACGAGAATCGATCCGCGATCGTGCGGCTCGAAGTGCGTCTGCATGAGCGTGGGATCGGGTGGCTGTCGCTCGTGCTCGTTCTTCTCCGTGCTCGCATCGATGGCGTCGCGCAGCGCCTTGCCGGCGCCGGTCGCGTAGCCGAATTGCGCCGCGAGCTCGATCAGCGAGGACGGGCTGCGCAGATCGGAGCGCGTTTTCTGGATCGTGTCGGCGAGGACTTCGCGGAAGGTGAAGTGCTGGAAGATCGCGACGATGTCCGCGAACGCCTCATGAAATGCCAGCACGTCATGATTCGACGCCTCGGTGAAATGCTTGCGCAGGCGATGCATCATCGCGTGCGTGGTCTCGTGCGCGATGATGTCGTGCGAGAGGCACGTGAAGACGGTCTGACCGGGGAGGTTGGGGCCGGGATTGTCTTCGTCGGCGCGGAAGTAGCCGAAGAGGAGCGCGACGCGATCGGGATCGTAGAACGCGTTCGCGCCTTCGAAGGCGTGCGGGAAGATGCGCAGTCGCGAGCGGGTGCCCTTGTGCGCAAAGCGGAGTTTGCGTCCGAGGGCTTTCTCGAAGTTCTCGACGACTTTCATCACGACGGCGTAGACCATCTGCTGGTGAAAGCGCGGATCGGACTCGGACGGCGTGAGCCCGTCGTTCATGAGGACGGAGGGATGGTCGAGGTCGACCGGTTCGTAAAGCTCGTCGAGCGCGCCGTCGTAGTCGATGACCTGCACGCGCGAACCCTGCGGCCCGACCTCGAGCGGCTCGTTCTCGATGTCGAGAGTGAGCTTGCGCCTCTCCGTCCGCGCGATCATCGGATCGAGCGCAAAAATCTGCAGCGACCGCCGCGCGGGGGTGGGGTAGGGGTTGGGCATTCGGATGTCTCCCTTGCGATCTCTGAATAGGAGGGACGGAACGACGAGGATTCCCTACTTCCATTCGTTATCATGGACCGGTTCCCATGAACAAACGGAAGTTGTTGGTGATCTTCGCGAATCCGGCGGGGACTACGCCGCTGGAGCTCGGTACCGAGGATGTGGCGATCCGTGAGGCCAACCAGGGCTCCGAACGTCGCGCCCTCATCGTCGAAATTCGACACGCCGCGACCGTTGATGATCTTCAACGGTATCTCCTCGAGGAACGGCCCGAAATCCTGCACATTTCCGCTCATGGTTCGAAAAAGGGCGTGTTGCTGTTGGATGACATCGGACGGCCGGTCCAACTCGCTCCGGACGCGCTCTCCGAGCAATTCGCCAAGCATGTGCCGCCGCTGGATGCGGTGATCCTCAACGCCTGCTGGAGCTCCGCTGCGCATGCGGCCGCGTTCAAGAAGTTCAAGGTGCCCTACCTCATCGCAACGACGCGTCCTGTACCTGACGACGAAGCGATTGCATTCAGTCGCGCGTTCTATCGAGCACTGGCTGAGGGACTTTCCGTACCCGGGGCATACGACCAGGTCGTCCTGAATCGCAAACTGAAAGGCATCAAAACCGCGAGTCTTTTCGTGCTCTACGACAATCGGTCGAAGGAGAGAAAAGCAGCGGATGCGGCGAAAGCAGCGGATGCGGCTGCTGTCGTCGTCGCTCCTTCATCACGCTGGGCGATTCGCGTGTGGCAGTTGATGTCTCGCGCCACAAAAGTGCTGACAGTACTGGCATTGCTGGTTGCGGTCATCAGCGGCATTTTCGCTGCGATGAACTATCTCGGCGGAACGCCGACAATGACCTTTGAAGGCCGGGCCGATGACAATCAGGTTCTTCGGTTCAATATCGACAATGACTACCGGAAAGCCGTGACGATCCGCGACATCAAGATGCACCATGAGGATCGCGAGTTGGAGAAGCACATCCGCATCGGGCAGTTGGAGCCGGTCAGTGACTCCGTCACGAAAGGCAAAGAGAACGGATTCGTCAACGTGGGTGTCGAAGACATCATCTGGTCACCTGCAGGATTGCGCGATGAGGCGGATTGTTTTCTGTCCGAGCACGCGGAGAGCCGAATCAACGTTACTGCCTACGCCGTGCCGGTCGGCTCGGACAAGAAGATTCCAATGCAATGCACGGTGACCGTCGATCAGATCAGGTCTTTTTTGAAAGATAGGGGGACCGATTGCGCGCAAACCGCACAGGGTTGTCCGTAATCAAGCTCGCAGGCGTGACCATCATCGTACTGGCGACAGTGCGCGCGGAGGCGGCGAAGTGCGTGGGCGCGAATCCGAGCACCGGCAAACTCTTGATCGTCTACAAGTGCAATGTCACGTCCGCCAACGTTCAATCGTTCACGCCGAAAGGCGTACACGTCACTCAGTTCGCGGCGAACGCTCAGGAAGTGATCAGTGTGCCCACCGACATGCATGGCGCCGTGAAGCCGCACGACATCCCGATGACGTTCAGTGGCGGCGGAAACTGCGTAGCCGGTTTCGCGAAAGACTTTGAGAACCAGTGCGTCGGCCTGTACGAGCTTCCATGTGCGGAGCGGCGGTTCGAGTTGGCGGTAACGCTCGATCCGAAGCCGGAACAAAGCTCTTACTCTGTGCTTCGGTCCGTCCGAAGAAGTGAGAGCGCGACTCGTTGCGATCTCGAAAACCGCCGTGAGGACGGCGGAACGATCTACTCCGACTCCGAGCGCATTACCGTGACCGTGTTCGTCGAGAAACCGCAGAAGGCGATGCTCTTCCAGACGGATCTTCATCTCGACCGGATCGACAGTTCCTACGAAGAGACGTGGAATCCTCGCGCGCAGGAGAAGCGCATCGCGAGCGACGAGCACGGCCAGGGACGCGGCGCGGTTTCTGAGAACGCGCGATGGATTGCTGCCGAAGCCGACCGTCTTGCGAAGGCGGTGACGATTACCGTGAGGCCGAAATGAAGCGTCTCCTCCCCGTCATCGCGCTGGCGTTGGCGTTGCCGGTGGCGGCGCAGGAGATGACGATCTTCGACCTGAACGACTTCGTCGATCCGCGAACGCTCGGTGCCGCCGCGTCATCGACGGGGAAACTAAGCTGCCCGTGTGTAAAGTTTCTCATCTCTCGCGCCATCGTCGGTTGGGACCATGACTTCGTCAACGTGATGCTGCCGACGGACGTCGACGCCGGTTTCGCGCATCTCGCGACGAGCTACTACTTTGGTGCGTGGCAGGCGAACGTGAAGGTAATGGCTCTTCGCGACGTTCATCGGGATCGGGAGCGTTTCGTGGCGCCTGGCGCTCTTCCGCGCGAAGCCGTGACCCTGCAGTTGGGACACTACGCCGCAGAGGTCGACGGCGATCGCACAACCGTCGGCCGGGTGCAGGCGACCTGGCGCATCAGCCGCCATCTGGAGCCGGAGCGCGACGACGTCATTTCGCCGCCGCCCGCTCCCGCGGTGAAGGGCGTGATCTCGCACGAATTCGGCGCCGAATACGATTTTCAGGCACGCGGATTCGTCTGCTCGCTCTCGTATACATTGCTCGCGCCCGAGGATCGGAATCGAACCGCGTTCCATGAGCGCCCGAGCCGTCTTGCGCTCATCTATCGCTTCGATGCGTTTACGTGGCGATCACTCCGCGTCGAGCCGACCGTCTCGGCCGGTTTGCTCGGCCACGGCGCGCAACTGCAGTCGCGCCTCACGATTCAGCCGAGCGCGCGCATTGTTCTCCCCCTCGGACGGACAAAGGTGAATCTCAACGCGCGCATCGCGCCGACCTTCCAGCGGCACGGTGGATGGCACACGTACTACGAGACCGCTTTCTTCGCCGACTACGCGTTCTTCGCGAGAACGTGGTGACGCTAGGACCGGGCAACCGCTAGCCCCCTTCACGCCGAATTTACTCCGACGCCCCTCCCGCGCCACATGCTCCCCCTAGAGTCGCGGGCATGAAGCGACTTGCGACAGCTCTCTTCGTTTGCGTCCTCGCCGCGTGTGGCGGGCGGGAGGCGGCACCGGCGCAAACGAGCAACACGAACAACAAGCCCCTCACCATCAAAGGCTCCGACACCATGGTCATCCTCGGGCAGCGGTTGGCCGAGGAGTACATGAAGAAAAATCCGGGAACCGTCGTCCAGGTCAACGGCGGCGGCAGCGGCACCGGCATCGCGGCCCTCATCAACGGCACCGTCGACCTCGCGCAGGCGTCGCGGGCGATGAAAGACGAAGAGAAGCAGCAGGCCGCGAAGAGCCGCGGCGCGGACATCGTCGAGCAGGCGGTCGCGCTCGACGGACTTGCCGTCTTCGTGAATGAAAGCAATCCGCTCAAGCAGCTCAGCATCGCGCAGGTCAAAGACATCTTTCAGGGCAAGACCACCAACTGGAAAGACGTCGGCGGCGCGGATGCGCAGATCGTGCTTTACGGCCGCGAGAGCTCGTCCGGCACGTACGACTACTTCCGCGAGCACGTCCTCGCGAAGGGCGACTTCTCGCCGCGCGTGCAGACCCTGCAGGGCACGGCCGCGATCATCAACGCCGTCGCGCGCGACAAAAACGGCATCGGCTACGGCGGCATCGCGTACGCGAAAGACGTCCGCCCGCTCGCCATCGCCGCGGCGAACGGCACGCCGGTCGAGCCCTCCGAGAAGACGGTCGGCGACGGCACGTATCCGCTCAGCCGCAAGCTCTTCTTCGATTACCCGCAGAACGCGCCGGAACGCGTGAAAACGTTCGCGGCGTGGGCGCTGACGCCCGAGGCGCAGGCGCTCGTGACGAAGGTCGGGTACTTCCCGCTGCGATGAGTCGTCCGCGACTTCTGAAGAATGCGTTGATGACCGGCGTCTTCTCCGTCGCCGGATGGGTCGCCATCGTCTTCATCTTTCTCATCTTCCTCTTCACCTTCAAAGAGACGCTGCCGATCTTCAGCGACCCCGAGGTGAAGCGCGAGGCGAACCTGCGCAAATTCTTCGTCGAGAAACAGGAAGGCGAGTCCATCACCGACCGTTACGTCTGGCAGCCGACCTCCGATCAGCCCAAGGTCTCGCTCTGGCCGATCATCGTCGGCACGCTCAAGGCGACGCTCGTCGGACTCCTCTTCGCGTGTCCGGTCGGCGTCGCGGCCGCGCTCTTCTCCTCCGAGTTCGCGCCGCCGCGGTTGCGCGAATTCATCAAGCCGACGATCGAACTGCTCGCGGGCATCCCATCCGTCGTGATGGGCTTCTTCGCGCTGATTGTGCTCGCGACGTGGCTGCAGGACGCGTTCGGCTTCACCTATCGATTGAACGCCATCAACGCCGGACTCGCGCTCGGCTTCGCGCTCGTGCCGATCGTCTTCACGATCTCCGAGGATGGATTGGCGGCGGTGCCGCGGTCGTATCGGGAGGCGTCGTACGCCCTCGGCGCATCGAAATTTCAGACCGCGTGGAAGGTCGTGCTCCCCGCGGCCGCGCCCGCGGTGTTCGCGTCCTTCGTGCTCGCGTTTGGAC
This sequence comes from Thermoanaerobaculia bacterium, assembly GCA_035276365.1. Taxonomy (GTDB): domain Bacteria; phylum Acidobacteriota; class Thermoanaerobaculia; order Gp7-AA8; family Gp7-AA8; genus QHVT01. The sequence goes on along the minus strand of DATELS010000596.1, from coordinate 6,353 downwards.
GCGCCATCGGCGAGACCATGATCCTGCTGATGGCCGGCGGCAACGCGGCGATCACGTCCTTCTCGCTGCTCGATCCGCTGCGCACGCTCAGCGCGACCATCGCCGCGGAGATGGGTGAGGTCGTCAACGGGAGCGCGCATTACTCCGCGCTCTTCTTCATGGGCACGCTGCTCTTCGTCATCACCTTCATCAGCAACACGTGCGGCCAGTGGGCGATCCAGGGGATGCAGCGGCGGATGCAGGGAGGTGCGTCGTGACCGCGCTGCGACTTGACCCCTCACCCTCCCCTCTCCCCGCGCGCGGGGAGAGGGTGGGCGAAGGCCGGGTGAGGGGCCGCGTCACCGATCGCATCGCGATCGCGCTCCTGGCGCTCAGTGTCATCCTCATCGTCGCGATTCTCGCGGTCATCCTCAGCAACATCGTCATTCACGGCGCGGCGGCGGTGTCGTGGGAGTTCATCTCGCAGCCGCCGCGCGACGGCCTCACCGCGGGCGGGATCTTTCCGGCGATCGTCGGCACCGCGGCGCTGGTCATCCTCATGTCCATCGTCGCCGTCCCCCTCGGCGTTGCCACCGCGATCTATCTGCACGAATACACGCCGGCGGAAGGACTCGCGCTCGCGTGGCGCCGCTTCCGCGTGTCGAAGGGACTGCCGGGACGCCGCAAGCTTTTTCTGCGCGCGCTCTCCGCCTTACTCGCGACCGTCACGCGCAGCGCCGTCGCGAACCTCGCCGGCGTCCCTTCCATCGTCTTCGGACTCTTCGGACTCGGCTTCTTCATTCAATTCATCGGACGCGGCATCGATCGCATGACCCAGCCTCCGGGCGAGATTCTGTGGGGACAAGGATCGCTGCTCTGGGCCGCGTGCACGCTCGCGCTGCTGACGTTGCCGACCGTGATCGTCGCGACGGAAGAAGCATTGCGCACGGTGCCGCATGACCTGCGCGAAGCCTCGCTCGCCCTCGGCGCGACACAGTGGGAGACCATCCGCCGCGTCGTCCTTCCCGGCTCGCTCTCCGGCGTCCTCACCGGTGCGATCCTCGGCATCTCGCGCGGCGCGGGCGAGGTCGCGCCGATCCTGTTCACCGGCGCCGCGTACTACCTCCCGTTTCTCCCGAAGAACGTGACCGACCAGTTCATGCACCTCGGCTATCACGTGCTGATTCTGTCGACGCAGTCGCCGGACGTGGAGGCGACGAAGCCGCTGCTGTACGGCACCGTCTTCGTGCTGCTCGCGCTGACGTTTCTGCTCAATCTCGCGGGCGTCGTCATCCGCATGCGCACGCGTTCGAGGATCGCGCGATGAACGCGGCGAAGATCGAAGTCCGCGACTTCAACTTCTTCTACGGTGAGTCGAAGGTGCTGCACGGCATCGAGCTCGATCTGCCGGAGAAGCAGGTCACCGCGCTCATCGGCCCGTCCGGCTGCGGCAAGTCGACGTTCCTTCGCTCGATCAACCGGATGAACGACATCATTCCCGGCGCGCGCGTCGAAGGGCGGATCGCCATCGATGATCTCGATGTGTACGCGCCGAACGTCGACGTCGTGTCGCTGCGCCGCCGCGTCGGCATGGTCTTCCAGAAATCGAATCCGTTCCCGAAGTCGATCTACGAGAACATCGCGTACGGACTGCGCATCGCGGGGACGAAAGACAAGCGCGTGCTCGACGAGACGGTCGAGCGCTCGCTGCAGCGCGCGGCGTTGTGGGACGAGGTGAAGGACCGTCTGAACCGCAGCGCGCTTGCGCTGTCAGGCGGGCAGCAGCAGCGGTTGTGCATCGCCCGCGCGCTCGCGGTCGATCCCGAGGTGTTGTTGATGGACGAGCCGGCATCGGCGCTCGATCCGATCGCGACGCAGAAGATCGAAGAGCTCGTGTACGAGCTGAAGAACAACTACACGATCGTTATCGTCACGCACAACATGCAGCAGGCCGCGCGCGTGTCCGACCGCACCGCGTTCTTCATGCTCGGCAAGCTCGTCGAATACGACGAGACGCGTACCATCTTCATGAATCCGAAACAGAAGCTGACCGAGGATTACATTACGGGCAGGTTTGGATAGGCGGCGATGCGCCACTTCGACAGAGAGATCGAACACCTCAAGGAGCTCCTTCTGCGCATGGGCGCGATGGTGGAGGAGCAGATCAACGAGTCCATTCGCGCGTTGCTCGAGCGCGACAGTGCGGTCGCGCAGCGCGTGATCGACGCGGATACCGGCGTCGATCAGATGGAGCTCGAGATCGATCAGCACACGATCGAGCTCATCGCGATGATGCAGCCGGCCGCGGTCGACCTGCGCTTCGTCGCCGCGGCGATGAAGATCACGCCCGAGCTCGAGCGCATCGCCGACCTCGCGGTCGACGTCTGCGAGCGCGCGATCGAGCTCAATCGCGCGCCCGCGCTCAAGCCGCTCATCGACATCCCGCGCCTCGCGCGCATCTCGCAGGACATGGTCCGCCAGGCGCTCGACGCGTTCGTGCGCCGCGATCCCGTGCTCGCGCGCGAGGTCATCGCGCGCGACGACGAAGTCGACATCCTCACCGAGCAGTCGTTCCGCGAGCTCCTGACGTACATGCTCGAGGACTCGCGCAACATCTCGCGCGCGATCCGCCTCACGTTCATCGGCAAGTACTTCGAGCGCATCGCGGACGGCGCGACGAACATCTGCGAGATGGTGGTCTATCTCGCGGAAGGGAAAGTGATCAAGCACAGTAATGAGCCGGCATGACGTACGCGTCGCGCTGATCGAAGACGACGCCGATCTGGCGTTCACGATTCGCCTCAACCTCGAGCGCGAGGGATACGTCGTCGCCTCCTACTCCAACGGCCACGAAGGTCTCCTCGGCGTCCAGCAGGGCGGCTACGACTTCCTCGTTCTCGATCTCAATCTGCCGGACCTCGACGGCTTCACGATCTGTCGCGAGCTGCGCCGCACGGCCGCGACGTCGAAGCTGCCGATCCTCATGCTCACCGCGCGCACGTCCGAGCAGGACCGCATCATGGGACTCGAGCTCGGCGCGGACGACTATCTCGTCAAGCCGTTCAGCGTGCGCGAGCTGCTGGCGCGCGTCGCGGCGATCCTGCGTCGCTCGAAAGGCACCGAGACCGACGCCGCGGTCTACGACGACGGTCACCTGCGCATCGACGGCCGCACGCTGCGTGTGTACGTCGAAGGCGAAGAGGTGAAGCTGGCGAAGAAGGAGCTCGAGCTGTTGTGGATGCTCGTGCGCAACCGGCCCGCGGTCGTCTCGCGCGACCGCATTCTGTCCGAGGTGTGGCAGGTCGCGGATGATGTGGAGACGAGGACGGTGGATGCGCACATTCGCAACCTCCGCAAGAAGATCGGCAAGGACCGCATCAAGACCGTGATCGGTTACGGTTATCGTTTCGAAGAAACGTAGCCGTGCATCCACTTCGCGTCCTGCTGCTCGTCTCGCTCGTGCTCGCGATCGCGGTCGCGTGGGGATTCGGCGCGGCGCTGCAGCACGCCGGTGCGCCTCCCGTCGCCGCGCTCGTCCTCGGCGTCGCCGCGTTTCTCATCTTCATGATTCCGTGGACGGGCGTGTTTCTGTGGGCGGTGCGGCGCGCGTCCGATCTCGACGAGCTGATCGAGCGCGGGCGCGACGTCGCGGAGGGCGCGATCGAGAAGCCGATCGCGGATCGCGCGTATCACGCGGAGCTCGATGATCTCGCGCGGGCGATGGAAGAGATTCGCGCGGCGCTCGTGCGCCAGCGCGCCGCGCACGAGGAGCATCGCGCCGCGATGGCGGAGATCGTCTCGTCCCTCGGCGAAGGTTTGCTCGCGGTCGATCCGCGCGGACGCGTCGTCGTTGCGAATCCGCGCGTCGGCGAGATGTTCGGCCTGCGCGGCGATTTGATCGGGCGCCCTGTGCTCGAAGTCGTGCGCAAGCAATCGGTCGTCGCCGCGCTCGACAAGGCGCTGCGCGGCGAGGCGTCGGTCGATCGCGTCAACGTCGGCATCGGCGATGCCGAGAGCCAGATCGAAGTGCGAGCGGTGCCGGTCGAGGCGTCGCGCGAGATCGCCGCCGTCGCGCTCTTCATCGACATCACGACCATCGAGCGACTGCAGCGCATCCGCAAAGACTTCCTCGACGACTTCTCGCACGAGGTGCGCACGCCGCTCGCGGGATTGCGCTCCGCGGCCGAGACGCTGGAGCAGGGCGGACTCGCGCCCGACTCCGAACAGCAACTGCGCCAGGTCATGCAGCGCCAGCTCGCGCGCATCGAGCGCCTGATCAACGATCTCGCGCAGCTCAATCGCATCGAGAGCGGAGAGCTCGTCCTCGACCGGCGTCCCGTCAACCTCCGCGAGATCCTCGGCGACCTCTGCGTCGACTTTCAGGAGCGCAGCAGCGCACGCTTCACGCTCGAAGGCGAGGACACGGTCGCGTCGATCGATGCGCCGCGCGCGCAGCAGATCTTCGCGAACCTCCTCGACAACGCGGCGAAGCACGGCGGCGGCCGCGGCGAGATTCGCGTCGAGGTCGGACGTGAGAACGGCGACGCCGTCGTGAAAGTATCGGATCAGGGGCCGGGCATCCCGCCGCACGAGATCGAGCGGATCTTCCACCGCTTCTATCGCGTCGACCGGAGCCGTTCTTCGCCCGGGACGGGACTCGGCCTCGCCATCGCGAAGCATCTCGTCGCGCTGCACGGCGGGACCATTCGCGCGTGGAACCGCAGCGGGGGAGGAGCGACGTTCGAGGTCCGATTGCCTGTCGATTGAAATACAATCCGCGCGCTTCCGAGGAGGTCCTGTGGCCCGGTTCCGTCTGATCCCGAGGGAAGAGAAGTTCTACGACGACTTCAAGATCATGGCGGACCAGCTCCGTCATGGCGCGCGCCTGCTCGAACAGATGTTCGCCAGCGTCCCGCCGCTCGCCGACAAGGCGCACGAGATCAAGGAAGTCGAACACCAGTGCGACTTCCTGACGCACGAGATCATCCAGCGTCTCAACAAAACGTTCGTCACGCCCATCGATCGCGAGGACATCCACGAGCTGGCGAAGACGCTCGACGACGTGATGGATGCGATCGACAACGCCGCCGCGCTCATCCCGCTGTATCGCATCGAGAAGATGCGCGCCGGCGCGCGCGAGCTCACGCAGGTCATCGTCAAGCAGTGCGACGAGATTCGTCATGCGGTCGAGGCGCTCGAGCAGCGCAAGGGCGTGCTCGATCGCGCGATCGAGATCAATCGGCTCGAGAACGAGGCGGACCGCATTCACAAACACGCCATCAGTCAGCTCTTCGACGAAGAGACCGACGCGATCAAAGTGATGAAGTGGAAAGAGATTCTGGACGTGCTCGAAGAGGCGACCGATGCGTGTGAAGACGTCGCGAACCTGCTCGAGAACGTCGTGGTCAAGCACGGCTGACCAATGCTGCTGCTCACCGTCATCGGTCTCATCCTGGTCGCGCTCGCGTTCGACTACATCAACGGTTTTCACGATGCCGCGAACTCGATCGCGACGGTCGTGTCGACGCGCGTGCTCTCGCCGGGACAGGCCGTGGCGTGGGCGGCGTTCTTCAACTTCGTCGCGGCGTTCACGTTCGGGACGGCGGTGGCGAAGACGATCGGCAAAGGGATGATCCGCTTGGATGCCGTTACGTTCGGCGTCATCTTCGGCGGCCTCATGGGCGCGATCGTGTGGGACCTCATCACGTGGTACTTCGGCCTGCCGACGAGCTCGTCGCACGCGCTGATCGGCGGCTACGCGGGCGCGGCGGTGGCGAACGCGGGCTTCGGCGTGATCATCGTCTCGGGCTGGACGAAGACGCTGATGTACATCGTGCTCGCGCCGCTGATCGGAATGAGCCTGGCGTGGGTGCTCTCGATCGCGACGTTCTGGGCGTTCCGCCGCGCGACGCCGGTGAAGGTGGATCGCATCTTCCGCAAGGCGCAGCTCCTCTCCGCGGCCGCGTACAGCCTCGGCCACGGCGGCAATGACGCGCAGAAGACGATGGGGATCATCTCGGGGCTGCTCGTGACGGCGGGGTATCTGAAGACGTTCAGCATTCCGATCTGGGTGATCCTCGCGGCGCACGCGGCGATCGCGCTCGGCACGCTCAGCGGCGGCTGGCGCATCATCCATACGATGGGCAGCAAGATCACGCGACTGCAACCGGTGGGCGGCTTCGCCGCCGAGACCGCCGGCGCACTGACGCTCTTCCTCGCGACGTCGCTGGGCGTCCCCGTGAGCACGACGCACACGATCACCGGCGCGATCGTCGGGGTAGGCGCGACGCGCCGCCTCTCCGCGGTGCGCTGGGGAATCGCAGGAAGGATCGTGTGGGCATGGGTGCTCACGATCCCGATGTCCGCCGCGATCG
>DATELS010000595.1:0-7408 GCA_035276365.1 Thermoanaerobaculia bacterium | reverse complement strand
CATTGGTTTGGGATGTCTGTGTCCTTGCGATCTACAGCGTGCTCGTGAATGTCGTGCCGGAGATTATCGTCCGGCATCACTTCCTTCTGGTCGCGGCGATGCTCGTCGTGCCGCTCACTCGTCTTGCAGCGGCGCCGCTCGCGGTCGCGGAGAACCGGCATCGATGAAGACCGTCGCGCTCATCCTGACGCTTCCGGCGTTACTCGCGGTCACCGAGGCGGCGTCGTTCTACGCGAGGAATCGGAACAACGGGAAGATCGTCTCGTCGGGGGAGCGGCGCGAGTATCTGCTCTACGTTCCGCCGCACCTCGATCGCACGAAGCCGGCCGTGCTCGTCATGAGTCTGCATCCCGCCGGCGGATGGCCGGCGCTGCAGCGCGACGTGTCGCGTTGGAACGAGCTCGCCAGTCGCGAGGGATTCATCGTCGTCTATCCCGCGGGGCGCGAGACGGCCGGGCCGCGCATCTGGCACATGGAGGGCGACCGCGACACGCGCTACATCGCGGATCTCATCGAGAAGTTGAGCGCCGAATACAACATCGATCCAAAGCGGATCTACGCGAACGGCTTCTCGAACGGAGGCGGGATGAGCTTCGCGCTTTCCTGCCGGATGCCCGACCGTTTCGCGGCGATCGGAATCGTCGGCGCCGCGCTGCTGCTGCCGTCGACGTGGTGCCGATCCGCGCGGCCGATGCCGATGATCGGCATTCATGGTTTGCGCGATCGCGCCGCGCCGTATCGCGGCGGCCCGTCCTGGCTGGCGCCGCACTTCGAGTCGTTCCTCGCATTCGGCGACGGCTGGGCGCGCAGAAACCGCTGCGCGCGACAGCCGCAAGACGTCGAGATTCGTGACGGTGTGCTGCGCCGCGAATATCAACAATGCGCGAACGACGCGACCGTCGCGCTGTACACGCTGCGCGACGGCGGCCACACCTGGCCGGGCGGTCTGGAATTGCCGGAGTGGTTCGTCGGCAAGACCATCAACGACTTCGATGCGACCGCCGAGATGTGGCGCTTCTTCGAACAGCATCGCCGCCGCTGAGCGAGCTATCAAAAGTTCTCGGCGAGCATCAGGTCGTCGGTCGAGCTGTCGACCTTCGAGTAGAAGAGCGTGCGGCCGTCGGGCGTCGCGCTCGGCACCCAGCGGACGTCGCCGAGGTTTTCGGCGACGGTCTTCGTGGCGCCGGTGGCGAATTCGAGAAAGCGCAAACGCGTGTTGCTGGCCGCGCGATCGAAGTAGTAGATCCCGGCGTCGACCGGAGTGAAGCCCCACCACACGAGTCCATCGAGCACGCGTTGCGGCGCACGCGAGTCGAACGGAAGCTGCCAGAGCACTCCGTTCACGTCGTCGACGTGCGTGTAGTACAGCGAACGCGCGTCCGGCGCCTCGACTCCGTACCATCCGCCGCGCGTCGTGATCTGCGTCGCCGCGCCGCCGCCGAACGGCATCTTCCAGATCTGATATTCGCCGGTGCGCGTGGAGCTGAAGTACATCGATCGCCCGTCGCGCGAAAACGTCGCGCTCTGATCGAACGCCGGATCGTTGGTCAGGCGGCGCGGGTTGCCGCCCGTCGACGGGATCATGAAGAGATCGAAGTTGCCCGGCTGATTCGAGCCGAACGCGATCCAGCGGCCGTCATTCGACCAGCGCGGACCGCCCGTCGCCTGCGCCTTCATCGACGTGAGCTGCACCGCGTTCGCGCCGTCGGGATCGGAGACCCAAATCTCCCAGTCGCCCGAACGCGTCGAAGTGAACGCGACGCGCTTCGCGTCGGGCGAGAGTTGCGCGTGAATCTCCATGCGCGTCGATGCGATGGCGACGCGCGGCGGAACAGTCGACGCGACGCCGGGCGCGCTCATGTCGATGCGCCAGATGTTGAAGTCCGTGTAGCTGCGCGCGTAGACGAGGCGCGTTCCGTGACCGCCTTTCGCAGGCGCAATCGCGGCGAGAAAGCCGTCTTCGCCGACGAACGGAAGTCGCGTGGGTGCTTCATCGCTGAAGACGCTCGCCTTCCACAGACCGCTCTTCGCCGAGACGAGGATTTCCTTTCCGTTCGGGAGCCACGCGGGATGTTCGCCGTTGAAGTCTCTCGCGAGGACGAGACGCGGCTCACCGGCGCGCGTGACGCGATCGCCGAGCGGCAGCGCGTGAATCTCGCCGATTCCCCACTCCAGGCTGTGCCGGAAGACCAGCGTACGGCCATCCGGAGAGAGGGCAGGACTACTATCCGACATTGCCGTCGTCGGAGGCTCGATCAGCGCGCGTTTCTCTCCCGTATCGATCGAGACGACGTACAGCGCGTCGCGTTTGCCGTCCTTCGCAGCATCCGTGATCACGAGACAAGTGCTGTCCGGACACCACGCGATGTAGCTCGGCGGCACATCGGACGTGTTGTGCACGCGCACGCTCGTCACTCGTCGTTCGGGACCGCCGAGGGGAGGGATGAGGAGGAGCTCGTAGGAGTTCTGCGTGACCATGCCGTTCACGCCGCGCAGGAACGCGATCCAGCGGCCGTCCGGCGACCACGCGGGATTGAAGTCGCTGAGCGCATCGGTCGTGAGACGCAGCGGCGAGCCCGAGCCGATCATCTGAACGTAGAGATCCTCGTTGTCGCCTGCCGGTCCGTTCCAGGTGAAGACGACTTGATTGCCGTCCGGCGAGAACGACGGATAGCGCTCGACGCCGGCGAAGGTCGTCAATGCGACCGCGTTCGATGGAGTCGCGATCGCAGAGCGCGTCGAGCGGCGGAAGAAAACGAGCGCTGCGCCCGCGGCCAACAGCACGAACGCGACGATCGCCACGGGAGACCAAAGCTTCCTGCTGCGCGCTCGCCGCGCCGGTCCGGTGACGAGGGTCTCCGACTCCGCGCGCAGATCGTCGAGCGCCGCCTTCAAGTCGGACATCGTTTGAAAGCGCCGCGCGGGATCCTTGCGCAGACAGCGCAGGATGCCCTTCTCGAGATCGAGCGGAATGCCGGCATTCGTCTGTCGCGGCGACGGCGGCTCGTCGTGCAGAAGGCTGTGCAGGATCGCCACGCGACTGTTTCCCGTGAACGGCTTCCGGCCCGTGGTCATCTCGTACAGGACGATGCCGAGGCTGAAGATGTCGGAGCGCGCGTCGACGGGTTGTCCCTCCGTCTGCTCCGGCGACATGTACGCGGCCGTCCCGACGATGACTCCCTCCTCGGTGATCGCAGCCGGAACGGTCGGCGCGTCGGGCGACGTGTCGACCGTCTCGGTGAGCTTGGCGAGACCGAAATCGAGGATCTTCGCGCGGCCGTCGCTCGTGATCATCACGTTCGACGGCTTCAAGTCGCGATGCAGAATCCCCGCGCCGTGCGCGGCGGCGAGCGCGCTCGCCATCTGCGTCCCGTATTGCAGCGCGAGCGGCAACGGCAGCCCGCGCGGCGGAATGATCTCGCTGAGCGGGCGCCCGTCGACATGCTCCATCACGATGAAGTCGATCCCCTCGACGGATCGCACGTCGTGCACGGTGACGATGTTGGGATGGTTCAACGCGCTGGCCGCGCGCGCCTCGCGAATGAAGCGCTGCTTCCGATTCGCCTCGGGCACTTTCTCCGGCGGAAGGATCTTCAGCGCGACGTCGCGGTTCAGCTCCGTGTCGCGCGCCTTGTAGACCACCCCCATGCCGCCTTCGCCGAGCTTCGATTCGATCCGGTAACGATCGAGTGTGCGGCCGATCATGGAGAAGGATCGATTGTACGCTCCGGTCATATGATGCGCGGCGCAGCGAAAGGAGCCGCATGAGCATGAAGCCGAAGAACATGATTTGTCTCTGGTTCGACAAGGACGCGTTGGACGCGGCGCGCTTCTACGCGGAGACGTTTCCGAATAGCGAAGTGACCGCGGTGCACAAGGCGCCCGGCGACTATCCGGGCGGGAAGAAGGGCGACGTCCTGACCGTCGAGTTCACCGTCGTCGGCATCCCCTGCCTCGGACTCAACGGCGGTCCGGTGTTCAAGCACAGCGAGGCCTTTTCGTTCCAGATCGCGACGGACGATCAGGAAGAGACGGACCGTTACTGGAACGCAATCGTCGGCAACGGCGGACAGGAAAGCGACTGCGGTTGGTGCAAGGACCGCTGGGGTCTCTCGTGGCAGATCACGCCGCGCGCTCTGACCGACGCGCTCGCGGCGGGTGGCGATGAGTCACGGCGCGCGTTCGAGGCGATGATGACGATGCAGAAGATCGACGTCGCGACGATCGAGGCGGCGCGGCGCGGTTGAGTGGAGGGACGGCCGCCTCGGCCGTCCGCCGCGCGCAGCCGCCGGCCGAGGCGGCCGGCGCTACACGTGCAACCTCCGGGGCTTTGCACCGTAAAGCACATCCGTGACTGCCCATCTCTCGATCCGCGGCTTATCCAAAACCTACCCCAACGGTACGCAAGCGCTCAAAAGCATCTCCCTCGATGTCCCGCCCGGCATGTTCGGCTTGCTCGGCCGCAACGGCGCCGGAAAATCGACGCTCATGCGGATCCTCGCGACGCTGCAGGATCCTGACGAGGGCACGATTCACCTCGGCGAGCTCGACGTCATTCGTCAGAAGGAGCGCATCCGCGAAACGCTCGGATACCTCCCGCAGTCGTTCGGCTTTCATCCGCGTGTGAGCGCGGAGCGGCTGCTCGATCATTTCGCAGTCCTGAAGGGCATCGGCGACGCGGGTCCGCGACGCGACGTCGTCGAGTCGCTGCTGCGGCGCACGAACTTGTGGGACGTGCGCAAGCACCGCGTCGGCACCTTCTCCGGCGGCATGCGCCAACGCCTCGGCGTCGCCATCGCGCTGCTCGCGAATCCCTCGCTCATCATCGTCGATGAGCCGACCGCGGGTCTGGATCCCGAGGAGAGGGTGAGGTTTCTGAATCTGCTGAGCGAGATCGGAGAGGCGAGCGCGGTCATTCTGTCGACGCACATCGTCGAAGACGTCGAAGAGCTGTGCAGCAGTCTGGCGATGATCGATCGCGGCGAGATTCTTCTCGCGGGTGAGCCGGCGCGCGTGGTCGCGGAGCTGCGCGGGCGGATCTGGCGGAGGTCGGTGACGCGCGAAGAGCTGCCGGCGCTCGAGCGCGAGCAGTCCGTGATCTCCACCAAGTTGATGGCGGGACGGACGATCGCGCACGTATTCGCGCAGCAGTCGCCGGGGCCGGCGTTCGAGCCGGTCGAGCCCGATCTGAAGGACGTTTATTTCGCGGTCATGGCGGGCCACCACGGCGCCCGGGTGGCCGCGTGAGACTCGGCGAAGTCTTTCGATACGAATTCAACTACCGCCTCCGCTCCATCACGACGTGGCTCTACGCGGGATTTTTGTTTCTCATCGCGTTCTGGGTCGTGCACGTCGGCGCGACGGGCGGCGCGACGATCAAAGCCAACGCGCCGCAGCGCGTCGCGGAAGTGACGGCGCTGTTCTGCGGTCTGTTCGGCACGCTCGTGACGGCGGGCCTCTTCTCCGACGCGGCGCTTCGCGACCGCGCGGTGCGGATGGACGCGCTCCTCTTCACGACGCGCCTCCGACCGTCCGAATATCTCGGCGGCCGCTTTCTCGCCGCGCTCGCGATCAACGCGATTCTCGTGTTCGCGATCCCGATCGGATTGCTCGTCGGCTCGGTGATGCCGTATCTCGATCGCGATCAGTTCGGCCCGAACTATCTCGCCGCGTACATGCAGCCGATGTTTCTGTTCGTGCTGCCGAACCTCGTGCTCGTCGGCGCGATCCTGTTCACGATCGCCGCGCTCACGCGTCAGACGATTCCCGTCTACCTCGGCGCCATCGGCATCTTCATCGGATACATCGTCGCGGCCAATTACTGGAGCGAGATTGCGAATCCGATGCTCTCCGCGCTCGCGGATCCGCTGGGCATCAACGCGCTGAAAGGAATGACGGAGTACTGGACGGGCCTGGAGCGCAACACGAAGTTGATCGGGTTCCCGTCGATGCTGTTGTGGAACCGCGCCCTGTGGTTCGTGATCGCGACATCGATTCTCGGCATCCTGCAGCGAACGTTCCGATTCACGCAGCGCGAGGATCGCGAGTCGCGTGTCGCGCTCGTGGAAGCGGAGGGCACCGCCGTTCCGATGGACGCGCGCGTGCCGTCACCGCCGGCCGCACCTTCGGCGCTTCGACAGACGTTCGCGATCGCGCGTGAATCGCTCGTCGAGGTGATGTCGGGCCGCGGTTTTTACGTCGCGTTCATTGGAGCGATCGGCCTCGTGTTGTTGTGGGGCTGGAATGTCGGCGAGACGGTGTACGAAACGATGACATGGCCGGTCACGCATCTCGTCGCGGGCGTGGTTCTGTCGCAGCGGGCGATGATCATTCCGTGGGTCGTCATCGCGCTTTACGCGGGCGAATTTGTATGGAAGGACCGCGAGACCGGAGCGGCCGAAATCGCGGACGCCATGCCGGTTCGCACCAGCGTCGCATTGCTTGGCCGCTTTCTCGCGCTCGTGTCGATCATCGTCGTCTTCCAGATCGGATTCCTCATCGGCGGCATCCTGCTGCAGACGCTGCACGGCTATTACAACTTCGAGCTCGGTCTTTACTTTCGCATTCTCTTCGGCTTCAAGCTCATTGAGCTCGTGCTGCTCGCGGCGTTCGCGATGACGATTCACGTCCTTGTGAACCATAAGTACATCGGGCACGTCGTTGTGCTGCTGGCGACGATCTTCAATACCGCCGCGCTCTATGGAGTGCATCACCTTTTCATCTACAACAGCGGTCCGCCGCTGAATTACTCGGACATGAACGGCTTCGGCTCGATCATCGAGTCGTTCGTCTGGTTCAAGCTCTATTGGACGGCGTGGGCGGTGCTGCTCGCGGTCATTGCGACGCTCTTCTGGGTGCGCGGTCCGCAGGCGGGCGTGCGTGCGCGGCTCGCAACCGCGCGTGCGCGGTTCAATGGCGCGACCGTGCGCGTCGCGGCACTGGCGATCGTGTTCATTGTGCTGTTCGGCGGATTCATTTTCTACAACACGAACGTGTTGAACGAAAACCTCCTCGCAACGGAGGCCGAACGGCCGCAGGCCGAATACGAGCGGCTTTACGGCCGCTACAGAAACCTGCCGCAGCCGGTGATCGCCGGCGCGAATCTGCGCTTCGAGATTTATCCCGAAAAATACGCGCTCGACATGCGCGGCTCTTATGAGCTCGTCAATCGAACCGGTGCGACAATACCGGCCATTCATATCGAGACGCCTCACGGCCGCAACTATCTCGTGCGCTCGATCACGTTCGACCGCGCGTCGAAGCCGCAGCTCGTCGATCAGCCGCATGGATATCGAATCTTCACGCTCGAGCGTCCGCTGGCACCGGGCGAGTCGACGCGTTTCTCCTTTGATGTCGCGCTGCGTTCCCCCGGATTTCGCCAGGGCGGCACGCTGACGGAAGTCGTCCG
>DATELS010000594.1:0-2543 GCA_035276365.1 Thermoanaerobaculia bacterium | reverse complement strand
CGGCGACGTCGTCGCGCGCTACGGCGGCGAGGAGTTCGCGATCATCTTTCCCGACACGCCCGCGGCGTCGGCGCGTGACGCGGCAAATCGTCTGCGCGAGTTGGTAGAACGACGCGAGTTCCCGCTGCCGCATCTCGATCGGACGTTGTTCATCACGATCTCGGTGGGCGTCGCCATCTATCCGCAGGACGGACTCACGGGCGCGGACTTGATCTCGCGCGCGGACGCCGCGCTGTATTGGGTGAAGAAGCACGGGAAGAATCAGGTGGCGATGGCGGTGGACGTGATCGCGGCGGCTGCGCAAGGTTAGACTGCGGCCATGCGCCGCTTCGTTGTCCTCGCACTGCTCGCTCTTCCTGCGCTCTCTCAAACGCTCGACCAACGCGTGACCGCGGAGCTCCCATCGCTTCTCCGCACGTACCAAACCCTCCACACCAACCCCGAGCTCTCGATGCAGGAGGCGAAGTCCTCCGCACTCGTCGCGAATCGTCTGCGCGAGCTCGGGTACGAAGTGGCGGAGCGCGTCGGCAAGTACAAGGAAGAAGGCGCGACGTGCTACGGCGTGGTCGCGGTGATGCGCAACGGCAAGGGTCCGACGCTTCTCGTGCGCAGCGACATGGACGCGCTGCCCGTCACCGAGCAGACGAACCTTCCGTACGCGAGCGCGAATACCGGCGTGATGCACGCCTGCGGACACGACGTCCACATGACTACGCTCCTCGGCACCGCCAAGCTGCTCGCGGATTTGAAATCGAAATGGCACGGCACGGTGATGCTCGTCGGTCAGCCGGCCGAGGAAGTCGTGAAGGGCGCGGAGGCGATGCTCAACGACGGCATCTACGAACGCTTCGGCCGTCCCGACTTCGCGATCGCGCTCCACGATTGGTCGGGACTCGAGTCGGGCAAAGTCGGCTATCGCCCGGGCTTCTTCATGTCCGCCGCGGACTCGATCAACATCACGATCCGCGGCGTCGGCGGTCACGGCGCAGCGCCGCAGAACACGAAGGATCCGGTGATGCTCGCCGCCGAAACGATCATGGCGTTCCAGACGATCGTCAGCCGCGAGCGCTCGCCGCTCGATCCCGTCGTCGTCACGGTCGGCAAGATCGATGGCGGCACGAAGCGCAACATCATTCCGGATGAAGTGAAGCTGTACCTCACCGTCCGCACGTTCAAGCCGGAAGTGCGGCAACGCGTCCTCGACTCGTTGCAGCGCATCCCGAAGAATCTCGCGCTCGCGGCGGGTGTGCCCGAAGATCGCGCGCCGGTGTTCGATCACCTGACAGGCGAGTCGGTCGCGGCGACGTACAACGATCCGAAGCTGACGGAGCGGCTCGCCGCGTCGATCGGAAAAGAGCTCGGCGACGCGAACGTCGTCCTGATCGATCCGGCGATGGTGAGCGAAGACTTCGGTCTCTTCGGCGAGCAGGGCAAGATCCCCACCGCGATGCTCGCCCTCGGCGCCGCGAATCCGAGCGCGCTCGCCGCGGGCACGCAGGCGGGCTTGCACTCGAGCAAGTTCGCGCCGAACGATCCCGAGCTCGTGCTGCGCACGGGTGTGCGCGCCGCGGTCAGCGCGGTGTTGGATCTGCTGAAGTAACGCAGCGTAAGACTTCGGCGACGCTCCACGCCTGCGCGGCGCAACCGCGCGGCGTGAACGGCGGCTCCGCGTCGAACACTTCGCTGATCGTCCCCACGCACGCCTCGGACAAATGCGGCCGGAAGCCGTCGAGAAATTTCAGCGCGCCTTCGCGATCGTCGTGCACCTTCATCCACGCATCGATGAATGGTCCGATCAGCCAGCCCCACACCGTGCCCTGGTGATACGCGGCGTCGCGCGCGCGGAGGTCGCCGTCGTAGCGCGGCTTGTAGTCGGGATGATTGCGCGCGAGCGAACGCAAGCCGACGGGCGTGACGAGCTCGCGCTCGACGACTTCGACCACACGCGGCCATCGCGCGCGATCGAGCACGGGATGATCGAGTGCGACCGCGAAGATCTGATTCGGACGGAGCGCCGCATCGTTTTCATCGAGCACGTCGTACAGATATTGCCCATCTTCGTACCAAAAACGCGCGTTGAACGAATCGTACGCGCGATCCGCGAGCGACGACATGCGCCGCGCATTCTCCGCATCTCCTTCCTCATTCAAGAATGTTTCGAGAATGCGCAGCGCGTTATAGAACAGCGCGTTGATCTCGACCGCTTTTCCGCGACGCGGCGTGACGACCCATCCATCGACCTTCGCGTCCATCCATGTCAGTTGATAGCCCTCGGCACCCTGCGCGAGCAGCCCGTCCTTCGGATCGACGTGAATGTTGAAGTGCGTGCCGCGCACGTGGTGATCGATGATGTCGACCATCTTCGGCAGCAGCGTGCGCAGCGTGCCGCGGTCGTTCGTCCAGCGGACATATCGGGCCACGGCGTGGAAGAACCACATCGTCGCATCCGCCGTGTGATACAGCCCGCCGTGCTCACCCTCGGGGAACAGATTCGGAATGAGTCCGTCGCGGATGTACGACGCGAACGTGCGCAGGATGCTGCC
>DATELS010000593.1:0-2031 GCA_035276365.1 Thermoanaerobaculia bacterium | reverse complement strand
CGGCGGGACATCAACATGGAGCGCGCCTCAGCATGAGTCGCGCATTGTGCACGAGGCGCGCCGCTCGCGCGCGCTATGCTCTGGCGCGTGACGCTCTTCAATCGCGAGCTGAGCTGGCTCGAGTTCAACGCGCGCGTGCTCGCGGAGGCGCAGGAGGCGTCGGTCCCGCTGCTCGAGCGCGTGAAGTTCCTGAGCATCGCCGCGTCGAACCTCGACGAGTTCCTCATGATCCGCGTCGGCGCGCTGCACGAGCTCATCGCGCGCAACATCCGCGACCGCTCGGTCGACGGACTCACGCCGAAGCAGCAGTTGAAAGCCGTGCGCGATCGCGTGAAGGCGCTGCTGCGCGACATGGATCGCGTGCTCGACTCGCTCCTGCCCGAGTTGCGCGCGGAGGGCATCCGCTTCGACGGCAGCAAGTCGCTGTCGAAGAAGCAACACGCTGCGCTGGCGGAGGAGTTCCAGACACGCATCGCGCCGATCCTCACGCCGCTCGCGTTCGATCCCGGACATCCCTTCCCGTTCCTCGCGAGCGGCGCGCTCAATCTCGCAATCTTGCTTTCGAGCGGCGCGGATGCGCATCTCGCGTTCATGAAAGTGCCGCGGCTCCTGCCGCGCTTCGTGCTCGTGCCCGGCGCGGACGGGCGCTTCCTGCCCATCGAAGAGTTGATCCGCATCCACGCCGCGAACTTCTTTCCCGGTCTCGAAGTGAAGGAGGTCGTGCCGTTTCGCGTGCTCCGCAACGCCGACATCCTGTTGCACGAAGACGAGGTCGAGGACCTGCTGAAGTCCGTCGAGAGCGAGCTGCGGCGGCGCGAGCGGAAGGAAGTCGTGTGGCTCGAAGTCGCGCGCGAGGCGGGCGACGAAACGCTGTCGCTGCTGCAGAGCGAACTGCACGTCGCGCGCGACGACGTCTTCCGTTCGCCGACGCTGCTCAAGCTCGGCGACTTGATGGAGATCTACGATCGCGTCGCGTCGCCGCGGCTCAAGGACGAGCCGTTCCAGCCGCGCATCCCCGCGGAGCTCGCGTCGCGCGACGATCTCTTCGCCGCGATCCGCGATGGCGACATCCTGCTGCATCGCCCGTACGACTCGTACGGCGCGGTCGTCGAGTTGCTGGAAAGCGCGGCCGACGATCCAGAGGTCATCGCGATCAAGCAGACGCTGTATCGCACCGAGAGCGGCTCGCTCGTCGTCGAGGCGCTCGCGCGCGCGGCCGCGAAGGGGAAGCAGGTGACGGCGATCGTCGAAGTGCAGGCGCGCTTCGACGAGGAGCGCAACATCGCGTGGGCGCGGCGGCTCGAAGAGGCGGGCGTACAGGTCGTGTACGGAATGGTCGGCCTCAAGACGCACGCGAAGATCTGTCTCGTGCTGCGACGTGAAGGCGGCGAGCTGCGTCGTTACGTGCATCTCTCGACCGGCAACTACAACGCGCGCACGGCACGCCTCTACACGGACCTGGATCTGCTGACGTGTCATCCCGACTTCGGCGAAGACGCGGCGCAGCTCCTCAACCTGATCACGGGCTACAGCGCGGCGACGGTGCAGGAGCTGTTCGAGCACGGCGCGGTGCAGTGGAAGTGGCGGCGCCTCGTCGTCGCGCCGACGGACTATCACGCGTGGGCGGTGCGCATGATCGAGCGCGAGACGCGCAACGCGCGCGACGGCAAGCCGGCGCAGATCATCGCCAAACTCAACGCGCTGGTCGAGCCGCAGGTGATCGACGCGCTCTATCGCGCCGCGGCCGCGGGCGTGAAGATCGAGCTGATCGTGCGCGGCATCTGCTCGCTCGTGCCGCGCGAGAACATCCGCGTGACGTCAATCATCGACCGCTTCCTCGAGCACACGCGCATCCTGCTGTTCCGCAACGCGGGCAACACGGAGGTGTGGGTGACGAGCGGCGACTGGATGCCGCGCAATTTCTTCCGCCGCATCGAAGTCACGTGGCCGATCCTCTCGCCCCCCCTTCGCGACCGCATCGAGCTCCAAATCCTCGGTACCTGCCTCGCGGACGACGCGAAGTCGTGGCGA
>DATELS010000592.1:0-3767 GCA_035276365.1 Thermoanaerobaculia bacterium | reverse complement strand
AGCGGGAACAGCGGCAGGAGGAACTCGCCCTCGGGTAGCGGCGGGACCATGGACGCTGAACTTTAGCATTCCTAGTGGCGGACCGAGGAACGTCTCCTGCTGTCGCCGACGAACACCGTCACGCGCGAAGTCGTCGTTCCTCCGGGACCTGTCGCCGTCAACACGTACGTCGTCGTGACGCTCGGCGTGACGAGCCGCGAACCATTCGCGGGCACCGCGCCGATGCCCTGATCGATCGTCACCGTCGTCGCGTCGCGCACCGACCAACTGAGAATCGTGCTCTGTCCAGGCTTGATCGGCGATGGCGCGACCGTGAACGCATCGATCGCCGGCGCGACGAACGTGCCGATGCGAATCGCGTGGTTGTACACGTCAGCGATGAGTAGTTGTCCCGATGGTGTGAACGCGAGTCCGTCAGGAAACGCGAAGCGCGCGGCAGTGCTGGTGCCGTTCACGTTGCCCGCGATGCCGTGGAGACCCGCGATCGTCGTCACGACACCGGCGGGTGTCACGCGGCGAATGGCGTGATTGTTCCTGTCCGTAACGTAGAGATTCCCCTGCGCATCCGCGGCGATGGCGGATGGCCGGCTGAAGCGCGCCGCGCTGCCGGTGCCATCCGCCCAACCGCCCGATACGGCCGGGTTCCCGGCGAGCGTCGAGACGACGCCTGTTTGCGTGATCTTGCGGACGTCGTTGTTCTCGTACTCGGTGATGTAGAGATTGCGCGCGCCATCGACCGCGATGCCCATCGGAAAATCGAGCGTCGCGCTCGTGCCCACGCCGTCGCTGTGACCGGGGATGCCGTTGCCGGCGAACGTCGTCACGACTCCCGTCGGCTCGACCAGGCGGACGCGGTGGTTATAAAAGTCCGTCACGTAGATGAGACCGTGCGAGTCGATCGCCAGTCCCCACGGGAAGTTGAAGCGCGCCTGCGACCCGCTGCCGTCCTGGAAGAGGATCTCGTCGTCGTCCGCCTTGCCCGCGATCGTCGTGACGACGCCCTGCGGCGTGATCTTGCGGATCGTGTTGTTGCCGCTGTCGGCCACGTAGATGTTGCCGTCCGGCGCGACGCCGATGCCGGTCGGAGAGTTGAAGCGCGCGCTCGCGCCGGTGCCATCGACAGCGCCGCATTGCGCCGCCGCGCCGGCGAATGTCGACACGACGCCTTGCGGCGTGATCTTGCGGATCGTGCAGTTCGAGTCGGTGACGAACGCGTTGCCCGCCGCGTCGACGGCGACGCCGTACGGGAAGTGGAAGCGCGCGGCCGTCGCTACGCCGTCGGTCGTTCCGTTCGAAGGCATCGATCCGACGAACGTCGACACGTCTCCCGTGAGCGAGATTCTCCGCACGTCGAAGTTGTAGCCCTCGGTCACGAAGAGCGCGCCGCCCGCTCCGATCGTGAGACCGCTCGGAGAGTTGAAGCGCGCCGTGTTGGCGGCACCGTTCGTCGTGCCGGTCGATCCGCGTCCGGCGAACGTCGACACGACTCCTGCGGGCGTGATCTTGCGAATCTTCTCGTTGAACGTATCGGCGACGTACACGTTGCCCGCGGAGTCGACGTCGATGCCCCACGGCGTGTCGAACAGCGCGTCGGTGCCGACGCCGTCGCGATCGCCGGAGGCGGAGGCGTTGCCGGCCACCGTCGTGACCCGGCCTTCCGGCGTCACCTTGCGAATCGTCGAGTTCGAGCCGTCGCTCACGTAGAAGTTGCCGCTCGTCGGATCGAGCGCGATGTCGTACGGCGCGCTGAACGTGGCCTGCCCGGGGAAGCCGTCGTTGCTTCCCGCGACGCGCATGATTCCCGCGAAGGTCGTCACTTCGCCGCCCGGCGTGATTTTGCGAATGACGCTGTTCGAGGCGTCCGCGACGTAGATGTTCCCGCTGCCATCGACGGTCAGTCCGCGCGGGAACGTGAAGCGCGCGGCGGTGCCGGTGCCGTTTGCGGTTCCGGACGTGCCGCCGAGTCCCGCGATCGTCGTCACGACGCCGTCCGGCGTGATCCTGCGGATGGCGTGATTGTCTTTGTCGGCGAGGTAGATGAGACCCGTGACCGGATCGATGGCGATGCCGCTCGGGAAGCGAAAGCGCGCCGCGGCCCCTGTCCCGTCGCTGAATCCCTCCGCGTTCGCCACTCCCGCCAGCGTGGTGACCTCGCCGGCCGTCGAGACTTTGCGGATGACGTGATTGCTGGTGTCGGCGACGTACAGGTTGCCGGCCGGATCCGAGGCGATGGCCCGCGGAGCGGCGAATCGCGCGATGGTGCCGAAGCCGTCGACATAGCCGCCGCCGGTGGTGCTGCCGGCGTACGTACCGATGCTGAGCGTCTGCGCGGCCGCAGCCACGCTTAGGAGAACGAGCGGGAGAAGAAGGGCGCGTCGCACGGAGAGAAACTCGATGCGCGACGCATGCCTGAAGTCAATCCGCGAACCACGCCGCGGCGAGGCGCTCGACCTCATCGCGCGACGCGCGCGTGCGCCGCGTCAGAAGCTCGCCGATCGATTTCGAGCGCACCGCTGAGAGCGCGGCGTCGAGCAAGCGCGGACGCGAAAGCAGCGACGCCGCGCGGCGACTCCACGCGATGCGCGGTGCGAAAAACTCGCGATGCGCGCGGCGATATTCGTCCTCGATCTCCGCGCGGCGCGCGGGCTGCTCGACGAGTCGCAGCAGCAGCGGCGCCGCGAGCAGCGCGGACTGCACGGCCATCGCCATGCCGTTGCCCGTCAGCGGATCGATGACGCCCGACGCGTCGCCGATCATGAAGACGCCGCCTTCGACCGCGGAGCGCGCGCGAAAGATCACCGGCTCCGAGGAGAGGTAGTGATCCTGCGCGGGCTCGTGACCCGCGTACAGTGCATCGAGCGGCGCTTCCTCGGTGCGCAGCGTTTCGATGAACGTGTCCCACCGACCCTTGTGTCCCGCGAGCCGCGACGCGTGCACGAGGCCGCAGATGTTCGTGATCCCGCCTTCCACCGCGTTCACGCCAAGGTAGCCGCGGCGGAAGGAGTAGAGATCGATGACGCCGTCCGCATGTACGCCGTTCGCACGTACGCCGCGATAGTGGCGCTTGAATCCGAAGTTGCGATGCGCGCGGTCGCGCACGAACCCGCGCTGCAGCTGCTGATCGAAGCGTCCCCAGCGTCCCCACGCGCCGGCAATGACGGTCGCCTTCACGTCACGGAGATCGTTCACCGCTTCGCCGTCGCGGACGATCGCGCCTTTCGCCTTCGCGGTGCGCACGAGCAGGTCGTCGAAGAAGAAGCGCGACGCGCCGCGTGACGCGTGAGGCAGCGCGAACTCGTACGTGCGGCGCGAGCCGATGATGCGGCAGCGATCGATGCGCGGCGCGCCCGCGCGATCGAGCTCCGCGACGACGCCGAGCGGCTCGAGCACCGGGAGCGCATCGTAGGAGAGAAACTCTCCGCACACTTTGTCGCGCGGGAAGCGATCGCGATCGAAGAGCGTGACGCGCACGCCGCGCGACGCGAGCAATGCCGCGAGCGTCGCGCCCGCGGGACCTGCTCCGATCACCGCGACGTCTACTTCCACAGCAGGATTCCGAAGCGGTACGGCCAGACGCGAATGACGTCGCACTTCATCGCCGGCACTTTCTCCGCGATCGCGCGCGCCTCGCTGAGCGTGTAGCCCTGCCGCACCGACGCGGGCGCGTCGAAGCGCGTGATGCGTCCGACGAGTCGCAGCGCGCCGAGGAGCAACACGAGTAGCAGCGGTACGTAGTGACGACGCGTGTCATTCACCGCGACGCCGCG
>DATELS010000591.1:0-3415 GCA_035276365.1 Thermoanaerobaculia bacterium | reverse complement strand
TCTCCCCTCCAGCGCCGAGTCCTGGCCGGAAGAGCGGCGCCAGGCCGCGCTGCTGCACGAGCTCGCACACATCGCGCGCAACGATTATCTCGTGCAGCTCCTGGCGAGCTTCGCGTGCGCGCTGTACTGGTTCCATCCCGCCGCGTGGTACGCGCTGCGACGGCTGCGCCGCGAGAGCGAGCACGCCAGCGACGATCGCGTGCTCGCGCGTGGCATCGTCGCGCCCGAGTACGCGACGCATCTCCTCGACGTCGCGCGCGGCGCGCGTCCGCTGCGCCTGACGCTGCTCGCGTTGAGCATGGCCTGCCCGTCTCATCTCGAGACGCGCCTGCGCGCGCTCCTCGACAACACGCGCGCACGCGGCGGAGTGTCGTGGCGCATCGTCACGGTCGCCGCGGTCCTCGTCGCACTCGTGATCGTGCCGCTCGCCGGCGCGCGTCCCGAGATTCAGGCCGCGATCGAGAGCATCCAGAAAGCGCCGGTGAAGCGGCTGCCCGCGTTCGATCGCACCGTCGCCGCATCGCCCGGCGAAACGCTCACCGTCGATCTCGAATCGACCGGCGGCGACATCGAGCTCCACGGCTGGGACGAGCCGCGCGTCGCGATCGGCATTCAGCTCGCGGGACGCGATGCGGCATACCAGCGCGCCGACGTCGATCGCTCCGCGGACGGCGTGCGCCTGCACGTCGAGTTCACCGGCTCGAGTCACTCGCGCTCGACGTCGAACGCGTTCACGATTCACGTGCCGCGGCGGTTCAACCTGCGCCTGCGCTCCGCGGGCGGCGACGTCTCGATCGAAAACGTCGAAGGGACGTTCGAAGGCTATACCGGCGGCGGCGAGATCCAGCTCTCCCACGTCAAAGGCAGCGCGCATCTCTCGACGGGCGGCGGCGAAGTGCGCGTCGACGACTCCGACCTGGACGGCAGCGTCACCACCGGCGGCGGCGAGGTCATGATGCATCGCGTGCGCGGCGGACTGCGCGGCAGCTCCGGCACGAGCGGCGCGATTCGCAATCCCGACGAAAGCGATCGCGAAGACGACGACGAGATTCTTCTCAACAACAGCGTGACGACATACGTCAACGATGGTCCAGAGAAGCATCATCGCCGTTCCGGACCGCGCATCGACAAGGACGGAGGCGACGTCGACTACGGCGACGCGCCGAACGGCGTGTCGATCCGCACGGGCGGCGGCGACGTCACGGTCGGCCGCGCGGAGAAATTCGTCGAAGCGACGACCGGCGGCGGCGAGATCACCCTCGGTCCCGTCGCGGGCTCGGTGTACGCATCGACCGGCGCGGGCGACGTGCAAGTCACCGTCACCGACGCGCATGGCGAAACGCAGACGGTGGAAGTCTTCACCGGCCACGGCGACGTCGAGCTGTACCTGCCCGCGAACCTCGACGCGCGCTTCGATCTCGAGACCGCGTACACGCGCGAGACGAAGCCCGCGCACATCGACAGCGTGTTCGAGCTCGATCACAAGCCGATCACGGACTGGGACGCGCATCAGGGCACGCCGCGGCGCTACGTCCGCGCGACCGGCATCTCCGGCAGCGGCCGCGGACGCGTCGTCGTCCGCGCGGTGAACGGCAACGTGATTCTGCGGCGGGCGCGCTAAGGAACTATCATTCCTCCTTGTGAAGGACGAGGAACAATTCCTCCGCGCATTCGGCGAACGGGTGCGCGGAGAGCGGGCGCGGCGCGGGATGAGCCGCAAGCTGCTCGCGGATCACGCGGGCATCTCCGAGCGCTACATCACGCAGCTGGAGTCGGGGAAGGGCAACGTCTCCATCCTCATCCTCCGCCAGATCGCCTCCGCCCTCGGCCTCCCTCTCACGCGTCTCGTCGAGGACGACAGTCCGTCCGCCGAGATGACGCTGCTCCGGCAGTTCCTCGCGCGACTCACGCCAGAGCAGCTCAAGGAAGCGTACGCATCGCTCGCGTCGTGGTTCGCCTCGGACGCGAAGCTCTCGCGCGCGCATCGAATCGCGCTCGTCGGACTGCGCGGCGCGGGCAAGACCACGATCGGCGCCGGTCTCGCGCGCGAGCTCGACGCGCCGTTCTTCGAGCTCGACCGCGAAATCGAGCGTCTTTCCGGCACTTCCCTCGGCTCCATTCTCGAGCTTTACGGCCAACAGGCGTATCGCCGCTACGAGCTGCAGGCGCTGCAGCAACTGCTCGAGGCGCATCCGCGCTTCATCGTCGCGACCGGGGGCAGCATCGTGTCCGAGACCGCGACGTACGAGCTGCTGCTGCGGCACTGCTTCACCGTCTGGATTCGAGCGACGCCCGAGGAACACATGGCGCGGGTGATCGCGCAGGGGGATCGCCGGCCGATGGCCGGATCGGCGCAAGCGATGGAGGATCTGCGGCGCATCCTCGCCGAGCGGACGCCGCTGTACGCGCGCGCGGATTTGACGGTGGAGACGAGCGGAAAAACGGTCGCGGCCGTCGTGAAAAAGATCGCCAGAGAAAGCCCTGAGCGCGGCGGCCGGCGCTCCGGGAAATAATTCACCTCATGGCACGCCTTCGGCACTATAATGCCGAACATGATCACGTTTGACCGTGACCCCGAGACGTACCAGCACTGGCGTCTCTCCTTCGACGGACCCGTCGCCACGCTCGCCCTCGACGTCAACGAGGACGGCGGCCTCGACGACGGCTACAAGCTGAAGCTGAACTCCTACGACCTCGGCGTCGACATCGAGCTGCGCGACGCGCTCGACCGCATTCGCTTCGAGCATCCCGAAGTCGGCGCGGTCGTGCTGGCGTCGGCGAAAGAGCGCATGTTCTGCGCGGGCGCGAACATCTACATGCTCGGCAAGGCCAGTCACGCGACGAAGGTGAACTTCTGCAAGTTCACGAATGAGACGCGCAACGGCATCGAAGACTCGAGCGCCGCGTCCGGCCTCAAGTTCCTCGCCGCCGTGAACGGCACGGCCGCGGGCGGTGGGTACGAGCTCGCGCTCGCGTGCGACGAGATCGTCCTCGTCGACGATCGCTCGTCCACCGTCAGCTTCCCCGAGGTGCCGCTGCTGGCGGTGCTGCCGGGGACGGGCGGGCTGACGCGGCTGGTGGACAAGCGCCACGTGCGGCGCGACCTGGCCGACGTCTTCTGCACCACGGCGGAAGGGATGGGGGGCGCGAAGGCGAAGGCGTGGGGTCTGGTCGATGAGGTGGCGCCGCCGCGCACGTTCCCGGACAAAGTGCGCGAGCACGCCCAGGCGCTGGCCGCGAAGAGCAACCGGCCGAAGGATGGGAAAGGCATCGCGCTCACGCCGCTGCAGCGGACCATCGACGAGCAGGGCGTGCACTACAAATACGTCGACGTGGCCATCGGCGAGAACGCGCGGACGGTCACCATCACGGTGACCGGGCCGGCGCAGGACGAGCCGACGGAGCCGGAGCGGAT
>DATELS010000590.1:0-3629 GCA_035276365.1 Thermoanaerobaculia bacterium | reverse complement strand
CGGCGGGACGCCGGCGCTCCAGTACGGCGACTACGCGGCATGGCAACGAACGTGGCTGCAGGGCGAGACCCTCGACACACTCCTCTCCCACTGGAGAGAAAAGCTCGAAGGCGCTCCGCCCCTCCTCCCTTTGCCGACCGACTCCCCGCGTCCCGCGACGCAGCAGTTCCGCGGCGATCGCGTCACGCTCGATCTCGACGAGCAAACGATGTCGCGTCTCGACGCGCTCTGCCGCGACGAAGGCGTCACGCCATTCATGGCGTTGCTCGCGGCGTTCCTCGTCATCTTGAAACGTTGGTCGGGCGAAGACGATCTCGTCGTCGGCACGCCCATCGCCAACCGCCAGCACGCCGGACTCGAAAACCTCATCGGCTTCTTCGTCAACACGCTCGCGCTGCGCACCTCGCTCGCCGGACAGCCCTCGTATCGCGAGCTGCTCGCGCGCGTCCGCGAGACCGCGCTCGATGCGTACGCGCATCAGGACCTGCCCTTCGAGTTGCTCGTGAAAGAGCTGCGCCCCGAGCGCGACGCGAGCCACAACCCGCTCTTCCAGGTCTTCTTCAACATGCTCAACGTCCCGCACGCGGACATGAACGAGGTCGCGCTGCCGGAAGTGGTGACGCGCTTCGATCTCACGCTGTACGTGAGCGACGCGCACCTCGAGCTCGTGTGCGACGAGGCGCTCTTCCGCCGCGAGACCGCGTCGCGTTTGCTCGCCCAATTCGCCGCGTGCGTGCGCAACGCGTGCGCGCAGCCGGAGCTGGCCATTGACGTGATCGACCTCTCCGACGATCACGACAACGCCGTCGCCATCATCGACGGCGAACAAACGTGGACCTACGCGCAACTGCGCGACGCGACGAACGCGATCGCAAACCGCATCCGCGAACAAGGCATCGGAGCCGGCGACGTCGTCGCCATCCGCGCCACGCCATGCGCGATGTTCGTCGCCTCACTCCTCGGCGTCATCGACTCCGGCGCCGCATTCCTCATCCTCGACGCCGCCCATCCCGCCGCGCGCAACGAGCGCGCGATGGAGCTCGCCCGCGCTCGCGCTCTCCTTGATTGCGACCAACTCACCATCCTCCGCGACGCCACCGACCACCCGCCCGACCTCGGCTACGTCGCCTTCACCTCCGGCTCGACGGGCGAGCCGCTCGCCATCGGCGGAACTCTGGCTCCCGTGAAGCACTTCATCGACTGGCACATCCGCACGCACGGCCTCACGCGCGCGGACCGCTTCAGCCTCCTCTCCGGCCTCTCCCACGATCCCGTCCTCCGCGACATCCTCACCCCCCTCGCCCTCGGCGCCACGCTGTGCATCCCGCCCGCGGGCGTGCGCGAGTCGCACGAGCTGCCGCGCTGGCTCGCGCGCGAGCGCGTGAGCATCGTCCACATCACGCCCGCGCTCAGCGAGTTGCTCGACGGCGAGTTACCTGCGCTGCGCGGCGTCTTCTTCGGCGGCGAGCGCCTGCGTTACCGCGACGTCGCGCGCATCCGCCGCATCGCGCCGCGCGCGCGCGTCGTCAACTTCTACGGTGCGACGGAGACGCCGCAGGCGATGGCCGCGTACGAAGTGCGCGAGGACGGCGCGCCCGAACAGATCGTCCCCATCGGACGCGGCATCGAAGGCGTGGAGCTCCTGCTCCTCAACGACGCGAACGCGAAAGCCGCGCCGCACGAGCTCGCGGAGATCTGCATCCGCACGGAACACCTCTCCCTCGGCTACCTCGACTCAAACGCACCGCCGCGCTTCACGACGCACAACGGCGCGCGCCTGTATCGCACCGGCGACCTCGGACGCGACCGCGGCGACGGCGTGATCGAGATTGCCGGCCGCCGCGATCGCCAACTGAAGATTCGCGGCTTTCGCCTCGAGCCCGCGGAGATCGAGTCCGCGTTGCTGCAGCATCCCGGCGTCACGCGCGCCGCGGTCGTCGAGCACGAGGGCGCGCTGGTCGCGTGCGTCACCGGCGCGGAAGTCGATCGCGCGTTTCTCCGCGAGCGGCTCCCGGAGCACATGGTGCCGTCGCGCATCGTGACGATGGACGCGCTGCCGCTCACGCCGAACGGCAAGCTCGACACGCGCGCGCTACAAACATCGGCATCCGCCGAAGTGGCACCCGCGGATGCACTGGAAACGCGACTGCTCGCGATCTGGGAAGAAGTCCTCGGCACGCGCGCCGGCGTGACGGACGATTTCTTCGCCGCCGGCGGCCACAGTCTCAGCGCCACCCGCGTCCTGAGCCGCATCGACCGCGACCTCGGCGCCCGCATCCCGCTCCGCGCGCTCTTCCAGCACCGCACCGTACGCGCGCTGGCGAGACTCGTGCGCGAGGCCACACAACAGGCACCGAGCAGCATCGAACCCGTGCAAGACGCGGAGAGCTATCCCGTCTCCGCCGCACAACGCCGACTCTGGACGCTCGCGCAGATCGCCGGCGACTCTGCCGCGTACGCGATGCCGCGCGCGCTGCGCGTCGAAGACGACTTCGACGAGGGCGCGTTCGAGCAAGCGCTGCGGACGATCTCGATGCGCCACGAGTCGCTGCGCACGACCTTCGTCGCGGAGAACGGCGAGGTGCGCCAGCGCGTGCATTCCGAGCCGCACTTCGCCTTCGACGTCGCCGACGTGGCGAGCGAGCAAGAAGCGGCCACACTCGCGGACGAAGACGCGGCGAAGCCGTTCGATCTCGAACGCGGCCCGCTCCTGCGCGCCACCGTCGTGCGCATCGCGGACGGCGCGCGCATCCTCCTCTTCAACATCCATCACATCGTCGCCGACGCGTGGAGCCTCGACGTCCTCGTGCGCGAACTCCTCGCGCTGCAACGCGGCGAGGCGCTCCCGCCGCCGCGCATCCAGTACCGCGACTTCGCCGCGTGGCAAAACGCGCGCGGCGCCGAGCACGCCGAGTACTGGCGCGCGAAGCTGCATGAACCGCCGGTCCTCGACCTCCCCACCGATCGCCATCGCCCCGCGATCAAGACGTACAACGGCGCGCGCATCCCCTTCACCATCGAGCTCCCGCGCGCGCAACGCGCCAGCACGTACATGACCCTCGTCGCCGCGGTGAAAGTGCTGCTGCATCGCATCACCGACGCCGACGACATCGTCGTCGGCTGCCCCGTCGCCGGACGCACGCATCCCGAGCTCGAAGAGCAGATCGGCTTCTACGTGAACATGCTCGCGCTGCGCGACCGCGTCGAGCCGCACCTCCGCTTCGACGAGCTCCTCGAGCGCGTCCGCGTCACCGCCGAAGAGGCGTACGAGCATCAGGACTATCCATTCGATCGACTCGTCGCGGAGCTCGGCATCGCGCGCGATGCCAGCCGCTCGCCGCTCTTCGACGTCGTCGTCGTACTGCAGAACGCGCGCACCACCGAGAGCGGCTTCACGACATTCGAGCGCCCGGCGAAGTCCGCCAAGTTCGACCTCAACTTCACCTTCGAGGAGAACGGCCACGCCTTCCTCGAATTCAACACCGACCTCTTCGACGCGGACCGCGCGCAACGCCTCGTCGCGCAGTTCCAAACGTGTCTCGCCGCGTGCCTCGCCGATCGGTCGCGCGTCATCGGCGACGTCGAGGTCCTTCCCGACGCCGAGCGCCGCCTCGTCGTCGAAACCTTCA
>DATELS010000589.1:0-3360 GCA_035276365.1 Thermoanaerobaculia bacterium | reverse complement strand
CCTCGATTGATCATGGGGCGATTATCGCTTTCGCAGACGGCACATGTACATGCTGCCCTCGACCTCGATCTCGTCCGCGACGAGCCCCGCGTCGCGCACCATCGCCTCGACGTCGTCGCGCGTCAGGTCGAGCTCGTGCGGATGGTAGAGCGTGTCGCGGAAGTGGCCGAGGTGGAAGAAGTCGAGGTTCTCGAGCTCGGGGAGGCGGTCGCCGGCCGCGGACAGAATGCGACGCCGCGCCGCGCGCAGCTCGTCATCCGTGTGAGCGTCGCCGCCGATCGCGCGCCACTCGCGCAGCCACGCGCGCGCCTCGCGACTGTAGACGCCGATGTGCATCGTGCCCGCGTCGCGGAGACACGCCGCGAGTGCGCGTAACCCTGCCACTGGATCGGGCAGGTGGTGCAGCACGCCGACCGAATGGATCGCGTCGTACTGCGCATCGCGGAGCGTAAGCAGGTCCTGCTGATGGAACTCGATGTTCGGCACGCGCAACTCCGCGGCTTTGCGCGATGCGTACGCGAGGCTGCTCGCGCTGATGTCGATCGCGGTCACGCGCGCACGCGGATGCCGTAGCGCGAGCACGATCGCATCGCGTCCGGTGCCGCAGCCGGCGATGAGAATCTCGGCGCGGAGATCGTCCGTCGTTTCCGGGCGATCGAGCGAGAGCCAGAACGGATAGGGATAGCGTTCGTACTGTTCGCGCACCGTGGCCACGCCTGCGCCGTCCTCACCGCCCCACACGCCGTTGAGCTGCGCCTGCCTCGCGAGCGACTCCGCGAGACGCGGCGACACCGCGCGCGCGCGCAATGCGAGCAGACGCTGCTCCATGCGCCACGACGTGTTCACCGTCTGCCGCAGAAATGCGTGCAGCAGCTGCGACTCGCGCAACTCGGGATCGAGCAACAACAGCGACGCCGCGGGACGGGCGAGATGCTGCCAGTCGATCGCGTCATCGTCGAAGAGCGCGAGCAGGTGCTGCTCGACCTCGGGATCGGCGCGCGTGAACTCCGCATTCGCGAGCGCGCGGACGAACGCGCGGCGCGAGCTCACCCGCGCAGCTCGCGTGCGTCGGCGAGGATCAGGTCCGCCAGCTCCGACGCGCGATCGAGATGGCGCGACGGCGCGGCCAGGCGGATCGGTACATGCCGCGCGATGCGTCCCGCACGATCGAAGTCCGCGGACATGAACTCCGCGTCGCGCGGCGCGTGCTTGAACGTATTCGCCAGCACTTCCACCACCGCCTCGCGTCCCGTGATCTCGTCGATGTGCGGCGTCTCCGCGATGCGGTCTTCCAGCGTGTAGACGGCGCGGAGCGGGAAGCGTCCCGCCGCGAAGCGCTCACCGAGCTCGTAATAGCGCTTCCAGGACTCGTCCGCGATGAACGGCAGCTCCCCGAACAACGCCTCCGACGAATCGGACCAGAGCCGCAGCCGCGTGTGCGACGAGACGACGTCGAAGCGGTCGCCGTGATCGACGATCGCCGCCACGTCATCGGCGATCACACGCGCCCCGCGCAGCGCGAGCGCGGCGGCGGTCGTCGACTTGCCCGCGCCGCTCGGTCCCATGATCGCCACCGCCTCGTCGTCGATGAGCACGACGCTCGCGTGCAGCACGCCGAAGCCGCGCAGCCGCAGCACGAACGCGATGATCACGCTGACGAGATACGTCGCCGCGATCTCCGCGCTCAGCGACGGCGGCCAGCTCGCGGCGAGTCGCGTGCCCTTCTGGTCGACGACGTACTGCACGCCGTCCGGAAAGTCGAAGAGATAGCCATCCTGCAATCGGGCCAGACGGAAGAGCGGAGATGCCTCGTCGAGTGTGTCGCCGCGATCGTCGAGCGTAAACGGCTCGAAGTGAATCGTGAGGTCGGGAGTGACGTCGGGCGCGGCGGCCGGGACGCCGGCGAGCGGAACGTTCGAGGCGATCGTCAGGCCGCTGAGCGTGTGCAGGGACGGCATCGCGTCAGGTTCGCGCGGAGTTGCTCCCACCGTCGCGAAAGGCGTTGCGAGCGCTGTTCTCCGTCAGCTTGCGGATGTCGCCGTACACGACGAGGCGCGGAGCGGCGTAAGGCTTTTTGCCCGAAGGCTGCTTCTTCTGCTCCGTCATACCGAAAGCTCCTTGCAAATTATGGACGAGACGGCCGTTTGCTGCACTTTTGCCGCAATCCAGAGGCCGAGGCTGAGGGGGAGAACCAGAAGGAAGGAGTCGTAATTGCTTCGGGCCGGATTTCGGATTGCGGCGATCACGCGGTCGCGCTGCACCCACGCGTCGAGGTCGTCCATCGCCGCGATTGCGCGACACAATGCATCGGCCTGCCTGTCGAGCCAGAGGTGCGACGGATCGATCGGGATCGCCTTCTTCCGCCGCAGGCGCACGTCTTCCGGCAGCATCCCCTTCATTGCGGCGCGCAGGATCTCCTTCTCCGCGAACCACGGCATGGGCGGCACGCGCAGCAGATAGCGGACGACGCGGACGTCGAGCAATGGATTCCGATACTCGATCGGCGCGCCCATCGCCTCCGCGTCGACGTACTCGTGCAGGCGCTGCCAGCCGATACCGCGCAGAAGGTTGAACGCCTGCGGGCGCGTGGGATGGATCTCCGGCTCGTCGTCCCAGTACGCATCCCATCGCGCGCGGAGGTCGAGCTTTTTTTCGAGGTCGGGCGCGATCCAGTTCGGATAGTCCGGACGCGGCGCGCGACGCCCGAGTGCGCGGCGGAAGCTCGAGCGCAGGCAGAGCGGCGGGAGTCGATGTTTCGTCGCGAGGTGTCCGGCGACTTCGCTCGCGAACCGGAGGAAGCGTCCGCCGCGCAGCAGGTTGAAAAAATACGAGTGTGACGCGTACAGCACCGCGTCGCCGCCCTGACCGCTGAGCATCACCGGCGCGAGTTGCGACGCGCGGCGAAACGCGTCCGTCGTGATCGACGACAGCGGATCGTTGCACGGCTCTTCCTTCTGATACTCGGGGCGGTCCCACTTTTCGAAGAGCCGCACGTTCGCGGCTTCGATGATCTGGATGTCGATGCCGAGGTGGGAGGCGGTGGAGAGGGCGAAGCGGCGCTCGTCGTCGGGGACGAGCGGCTCGAAGACATTTGTGAACGCGGTGACGTGCGCTTTCGGCGCCGCGAGCGCGGCGATGGAGCTGGAGTCGAGACCGCCGCTCATCGAGATCGCGATGCGGTCCGATGTCACGCGATCGGCGACGGCGCGCTCGAGCACCTCGCGAAAGCCGTCGACATATTCGCGCGGATCGCGCAAGTGCAGCGGCTCCTCGATGGGCAGGTCCCACCAGCGCGTGACGCGAATGCCCTTCGCGCTGGCGATCATCGCGTGCCCCGCGGGGAGCGCGCGGATGTCGCGG
>DATELS010000588.1:0-4342 GCA_035276365.1 Thermoanaerobaculia bacterium | reverse complement strand
CGGCCAGCCCTGCCATGCATCGCGGGACGACGTCATGGGTCCTGCGGCGGCGAGACTTGGAGTGGCGTCGAGCACGCGCAGCAGAGGGTCGAGCCAGCCGTGCGTCACCTCCGTGTCGTTATTGAGCAGCACCACGTATTCAGCGTCGGACTCTTCGCGCAATCCATCGTTCACCGTTTGGATAAAGCCGCGGTTGTAATCGAACGCCACCGCTCGCCGGTCTCGATGTTGCGCGAACTCCTCCGCGACCGCCGCACGCGACGCGTCGGACGAGCCGTCGTCGAGCCAGATCAGGCGATACGAATTCGTATGCGCGCGCAACGAGTCGAAGCAGCGGATCGTGAACTGCTCCTGGCCGAACGTCGGCACGAGGATGTCCACTCGCGGCGCGACGGCGGAAGGCATCGGCGCGATGCCGTAGAACGCGGCGTCCTCGCCGAGCACCGCGCGGAGATCGCCGGGCCACGGCTGCCAGTTCGACTGGATGCATTTCGGACTCGTGTTGCCCGCGTGAATCATCGCGACGTAGAGCTCGCAGTCCTCGATCGTTGCCGCGCGGTCGAGCGGTTGCATCGAGACGAACGCGGTGTCTGACCCGATCTGCAAGTCGGGGAACGGGCCGCGCCTCCAGAACTCCTTCGTGTAGAGCAGCGAGCCGCCCGCCAGCCAGAGAGGCTCATGCGCCGGCAACGCGTAAAGCCAGGTCCGTCCGGTCGCGAGCTCGTGAAAGAGCATGCGCGGCTGGCCGCAGATCTCGGCATTCGCGCGCAGCAGCGCGCCGACTTGCGTGCGGACCCGATGCGGCGCGAACCAGTCGTCGTCGTCCCAGTGGAGGATCAGATCGCCGCGGCTCGCCTCCACGCACACATTGCGTTTGGCGCCGAGGGTGAGGCCGGAGGGGATGCGGTGGAAGCGGATGCGCGGATCGGTCGGGACGAGGTGCTCGATCGACTGCTTGCCGTCGTCGACGATCACGAGCTCGCGATTCGGATAGTCCTGCCGCAGAAAGTAGCGGATCGCCTGCTGCACCCAGCGTGGGCGATCGGCCGTGGGCATGACGCAGGAGACGAGCGGGAATTCCGGCATCGACGCATTCCAGAAATGACACCTCGAAGTTTTTCATGAATGCAGGGGGTAGGGAAATCATCGGAGGCGGCACTCCTCCAATACAGGTTCATAAACGAAACCCCAACGCGGTTCCGGGAACGCGCGAGACCGGGGCCACGCCGACTTCTTTCGCGTCAGTGAGAGGGAGGCATCATGCCCGAGCTCCTCCACCCCGGGGTGTACGTTCAGGAAGTTCCCGCCGCCGTGAAACCGATCGAGGGAGTCAGCACGTCGACGGCGGCATTCGTCGGTGTTGCGGACAAGGGGCCGATCCCAGGCACGACGCTGCCGAACGGCCGCCCGGCGCGCGCGTTCATGGTGACGAGCTTCACCGAGTACACACGCAACTTCGGCGGCTTTCGTCTCGACAGCTACCTCACGTACGCGGTGCGCGGCTTCTTCGACAATGGCGGCAGGCGGCTGTACATCATTCGCGTCGCGCCGTCGGACGTCGCCACGGCGACCGTCAACATGGCTGCAAGTCCCGTCGATCCGGCGAGCACGCTCGCGATCTCGGCATCGAGTCCGGGAGCATGGGGCGCTCAACTCTGGGTGCAGGTCGCGCCGGCATCCGACGGCGACGGGACGCACTTCAGACTCGCTGTGATGCAGGGCGCGACGCTCGCCGACGCGAGTGCGAACGTCGTCGAGTCCTTCGACAATCTCACCTTCCGCAGCGCGAACGCGAACGATCCGTTGCCGGTGAACTACGTCCGAAACGTCGTGAACAGCCGCTCGGAATTCATTGCCGTGACGGGAAATATCACCGCGCGACCCGGCGACAGCGGGCCAACGCGGCTGGCCGTCCCGGCGGGCAGTGCCAACGGAGGGGACGGCACGCTTCCGCTTGCGGCCTCCGCGTACACGGGTCAGCCGGCCGCGACGAGCACGGTCTCCGGCACCGGCATGCGCGCGCTCGACAAAGTGACGGACGTGAACATCCTGGCGATGCCGGGGCAGGGCGACGTCGCTGCGATCAACGCCGCGATGGCGTACTGCAAGAACACGCGCGCGCTGCAGGACTGCTTCTTCATCGGCGACATCGGCGAGCTCGATCCGCTCGCATCGCGCGACGAAGGCGCACAACCTTCGTTCGCCGCGACGGTGGCCGATGCGCGCGACTTCATCCTGACGGGTCACGGCGGCACGCTCGACAAATCCGCCGGCGACTACGGCGCGCTGTATTACCCCTGGATCCGATCGACCGATCCGATCGGCGTCGGACGCAATCCGCTCATCCTCCTCCCGCCCTCCGGACATGTGGCCGGGCTGTACGCGCGCATCGACAACTCGCGCGGCGTGTTCAAGGCGCCGGCCGGGACGGAAGCGGGTGTGGCGGGGGCACTCTCGGCTGCGACGATTGTCGGCGATACCGATCAGGATCGCCTCAATCCGATCAACCTCAACGTCATTCGCGTCGTTCCGACGAGCGGCATCGTCGTCTGGGGCGCGCGCACGATCGGCAGCGATCCGGGATGGCGCTATGTGCCGGTGCGGCGGATGGCGATCTTCCTCCGCACCAGCATCTACTACGGCATTCAGTGGGCGGTCTTCGAGCCGAACGACGCGCCTCTCTGGTCGAGTCTGCGCCTCAACATCCGCGCGTTCATGCTCACGCAGTTCCGCGCCGGCGCGTTCCAGGGCAGCAAGCCGGACGACGCCTTCTTCGTGATCTGCGATGCGACGACGACGACGCAGCAGGACATCGACAACGGCGTGGTGAACATCCTCGTCGGCTTCGCGCCGCTCAAGCCCGCGGAGTTCGTCGTCCTCAAGCTCAGTCAGAAGGTCAATCAAACGCCTGCGTGAGCAGGAAGGAGACAACATGGCTCGGTTGACGGCGCAGACAAATCGATTCGATCCATACCGCACCTTCCGCTTCCGCGTGAAGTGGGACGGGATTTACGTTGCAGGCCTGACGAAGATGGGAGCGCTGAAGCGGACCACGGAGATGGTCGAGTTCCGCGAGGCGGGCGAGAACATCACCAGCCGCAAGATGCCGGGCAAGACGTCGTTCGCCGACGTGCAGCTCGAGGCTGGCGTCACGTACGACACGTCGTTCGAGGACTGGGCGAACCGCGTCAACGATTTCGCCAGTCACAGCATCACCAGCCTCGGCGACTTCCGCAAGAACATCACCGTCGACGTCTTCAACGAGAGCGGCGGACGCGTGCTGTCGTACAACCTCTACCGGGCATGGCCGACGGAGTATCAGGCGCTGCCCGATCTCGATGCAGGCGCGAATGCCGTGGCCATCACGACGCTCAAGCTCGCATTCGAGTGGTTCGAGCGCGACACCGGAGTGAACGAGGCCCCGGCGGACGGACCCGCGAGGCTGTGAGCTCATGTTCACCGAGGGGACCATGGCGACGGCGTCGTTACCGGGAGGTGTCTTCTCCGGCGATGGACGCCTGCTGCGCGACGTCGAGCTCCGGCCGCTGACGGGCGGCGAAGAGGACTGGCTCGCGCGCAGCGCCTCCGCGCCGGCGGCGTATGCGGTGAGCCGCGTTCTCTCGCACTGCATCGTGCGCATCGGCGATGCACCGGGAGACGCGCGCGCGCTGCTCGTCGGCGACCGCGACTTCCTCATGCTGCAGCTCCGTCGCATGACCCTCGGCTCCCACGTGCAGGCGGTGATCGCGTGCCCGGAGTGCGCGTCGAAGATGGATCTCGACTTCGAGCTCGATGACATCGCGATCGATGCGCCCGCGCAGGTCGCCGCGGTTTATGAAGTGGAGAGCGAGCGGCGCCCGATTCGTTTTCGTCTGCCGGTCGGCGCGGATCAGGAGGCGGTGACGGCGTTGCCGGTCGCCGATGCGGTCGATGCGCTGCTGGCGCGTTGCATCGTCGATGACGGCGGCGAAGCGTTGAGCGCGGACGAGCGTGCGGCCGTGATCGCGGCGATGGAAGCGGCCGCGCCGCGCGTCGAGCCGGAGCTCGACCTCACGTGTCCGGAGTGCGCGCATGCGTTCACGCTGCCCATCGAGATGACGTCGTTCTTTCTCGACGAGATGCGCGTGCGGAGCGATCAACTCCTCCGCGAGATTCACGCGCTGGCGTTCTATTACCACTGGACCGAGGGAGAGATTCTGCGGCTGACGCGCGACAGGCGCCGCGCGTATCTCTCGCTCCTCAGCGACGCGTTGCGGGGCGAGTGATGGCGGACTACCTCACACGCGTCGTGATGGCGGGAAGCCGGACCGGCGCCGCCACGCGTGTGCGTCCCGTGCGCGTG
>DATELS010000587.1:0-2347 GCA_035276365.1 Thermoanaerobaculia bacterium | reverse complement strand
GCACCGGCGAGATCGGTTCCGCACCCCACCGGTTCGTGCACCAGGAGGTCGCGAATGAGGCGCAGGACATGGCGGCGTCCTTTCCGCGGTGGAACGACGTGCTCGACCTGGTCAGTGAAGAGCAGGATGCCGACGCGATCTCGCTCTTGAAGCGCCGCCGCGTTCCGAAGCGCTCCGATCCCGAGAGGTCGACAGCGAGCATCACCGTGAGCTCGCGCTCCTCGATGTAGCGCTTCACGTACGGGCGCTGCATGCGCGCCGTCACGTTCCAGTCGATGCTGCGCACCTCGTCGCCCGCCTGATACTCGCGCACCTCGGCGAACTCCATTCCCTGCCCCTTGAACACGGAGCGGTACTCGCCGCTGAACAGAGAGTTCACCAGTCCGCGCGTGCGCAGCTCGATGAGCTTGACCTGTCGCAGAATCTCCGGCGGAACACCGCGCGTCGGAGGCGCGCTGTCGGGGCGATGGGCACTGAGCGTTGTGGGTGGAGCGTGGCGCGTGGCGCGCACGTCCGCTTCCCGCTTCCGACGCCAGAAACGCCAGGACGGACTCATTGTCTCTTACGCGCCACGCTCCACGCGCCACGCATCACGCATCACGGGCTCTCGATCTTGGCAAGTACGCGCGTGACGATGTCGTCGCTCGTGACCTCTTCGGCCTCGGCCTCGTACGTCGTCAACACCCGATGACGCAGCACGTCCGGCGCGATCGCTTTGACGTCGTCCGGTGTGACGAACGCACGACCGCGGAGGAAGGCGTTGGCACGAGAGGCCTGCGCGAGCGCGATGGTCGCGCGCGGACTGGCGCCGAACTCGATCAGCGGCGCGAGATCGTCCAGGCCCGCCGACCCCGGCTCGCGCGTCGCGTGCACGATGTCGACGATGTAGTCCATGATGCGCTCGTCCATGTAGAGATCCGCGATGCGCGCCCGCGCGGCCATCACCGCCTCGGGCGTCGCGACATGATCGATCGCGATCGGCTCGCCGCCGGCCATGCGACGCATGATCTCCTTCTCCTCATCGCGCGTCGGGTAGCCAACGCGCAGCTTGAGCATGAAGCGATCGACCTGCGCTTCGGGCAGCGGATACGTGCCCTCCTGCTCGATCGGATTCTGCGTCGCGAGCACGAGGAAGGGCTCCTCGAGCTTGAACGTCGTTCCGCCGATCGTCACCTGCTTCTCCTGCATCGCCTCGAGCAAGGCCGCCTGCACTTTCGCGGGCGCGCGATTGATCTCGTCCGCGAGAATGATGTTGGCGAAGATCGGTCCCTGCTTCACCAGGAACTTGCCCGTGGACTGGTCATACACCTGCGTCCCGACGACGTCGGCGGGCAGGAGATCAGGAGTGAACTGAATGCGATTAAACGTCGTGTCGATCGTCTCGGCGAGCGTTCGCACCGTGAGCGTCTTCGCCAATCCCGGCACACCTTCGAGCAAGACATGGCCGCCGGTGAGGAGGCTGATGAGCAGTCGATCGATCATGTACTCCTGACCGACGACGCGGCGCGCGACCTGGCGCGACACATCCTGGATGAGGCGAGAATCAGCCGCCGGTGAAACCTGTGTTGCCACGCGCGAGCTCCCTTGCGTTGATGTGCGTACGTTCGTCGACGGTCGTTACAAGTTTAGTACCGACTGCCTGTGAATCTCTCCGCTCCTACCCCTGCCCGACAGTCAGGTGCCGGCGCGCGTCGTCGCGCTCAGCGCGTGATCTCGCGGATCTCGCGGACTTCACGCGGCGTGAGCTGGCGCGTGCCGCCACTCGGCAGAGATCCCAATGCCACCGGTCCAAAGCGCACACGCACCAGACGGTCGACCTCGAGGTCGAGTGCGTCACAAAACCGTCTGATCTCACGCGAGCGGCCTTCGGCAATGGTGATCTCGAATTCCCATTTTCCTCTGCCGAGCGGACGGCTTTCGACCGCTCGCGGCAACACCATGCCATCCTCGAGCTCGACGCCCTGTCGTGCACGGATCGCGGCGGCGCGGCCATCACCGTGTACCGTCGCAACGTACACACGCTCGATCTCTCGACTTGGATGCGTGAGACGATGCGCGGCGTCGCCGTCGGTTGTAAGGAGCAGCACACCTTCGGTGAGATAATCGAGCCGGCCGACGTAGGTCAGGCCGGGTGTCGCCGGTACGATATCGAACACAGTGCGCCGCCCTTGCGGGTCCGAGCGCGTTGTCATCACGCCCGCGGGCTTGTTGAGCACGAGCCACGTCGCCTGCGCGGCGGTCGGGATGGCGCCAATGCGCTTGCCGTCGACGGCAATGTGATCTTGATCGGGACGCACGCTCTCGCCGGTCTGCGCGACGTGATCGTTGACCGTCACCCGTCCCGCCG
>DATELS010000586.1:0-6249 GCA_035276365.1 Thermoanaerobaculia bacterium | reverse complement strand
ACGAGGACGTCGCCGCGCCAGCCGGCGTGGACGCCGGCGGTCCCTAGCCCGCGGTGCGCGCGAGTGCTTCCGACAGCTCGGCCACCGCCTGTTCGAGCTCGGGGAGCAGCGACGCGGCGCGTCCGAGCTCGTTCGACTTTGCGGCGAGCTCGATCTCGCGCGCGATCCCTGCGCCGCGATCTCCCGGGAAGTAGCTCAGCGATCCCTTCAGCTTGTGCGCGTGGCGCGCGAGCGCATCGGCGTCGAGTCGCGCGAGCGCGTCGCGCATGCCGCTGAGGAGCTCGGGGGTTTGGCGGGCGAAGGCGTCGCGGACGCGCGCCAGAAGCGCGACGTTCCCGCCCACCACATCGACGATCGACTCGCGTCGCGTCGCCGCCTCGATCGCCGCGCCGAGCCGCGCCGCGTCCACCGGCTTCGTCACCACCGCGTTCATCCCCGCGGCGAGACAGCGGTCGCGATCCTCGCGCGACGTGTGCGCCGTCAGCGCGATCACCGGCGTCTTCCCGCCCGCCGCGCGGAAGCGGCGCGTGACTTCGAGCCCGTCGATGTTCGGGAGTTGCACGTCCATGAACACGATGTCGAACGTCGTCGTCGCCAGCATCGCCAGCGCCGACTCGCCGTCCGCCGCGACACTCGCCTCGTGGCCGAGGCGGCGGAGCATCTCGGAGAGGACCTCGCGGTTCACGTCGCTGTCGTCGACGAGCAGCACGCGCAGCGCGGACGGCGCGCGGAACGCCGGCTCGAGCGTGTACTCCGGCGGACGCGCGGCGAGGCCGAGGGCGATGCCGATCGCGTCGATGAGCTCGCGCTCGCCGACGGGACGCGTCACGTGCAGAGCATGCTCCGTCTGTTGCAGCGGCGACGTGATCAGCACCTGCGGTTGCACGGGCACGGACGGATCCGCGGTTACCGCGCAGGCGAAGCGACCCGCGGGTGCTTCCGATGCGCGCGCGAACGCGCTCGCGAACACGCCGCGGCCGCGCAGGATCTCCTTGATGATCGAGCGCGCCGTCGCCGCGGGCTCGACGATCAAGATCGACTTGCCCGCGAGCGCGCTCTCCCACGGCTGGCGCTGCGACGCGCTGTCCACGCTGTCCGAGGCGAGCGGGATGTCGAACGAGAACACGCTGCCCGCGCCCTGCTCGCTCGCCACGTCCACCGTGCCGCCCATCGCCTCGAGCAGGCGCACGACGATCGAGAGTCCGAGTCCCGCGCCGCCGTAGTTGCGCGCGTACGACGAGTCGGCCTGCGTGAACGGCTCGAAGATGCGCTGCCGCAGCGCGGGCGCGATGCCGACGCCCGTGTCGCGCACGTCGAAGCGCACGCGATGACCCGCGGAGGTGTTCGTCGAGCGCGACACGAGCACCGCGATCTCGCCTTCATGCGTGAACTTGATCGCGTTGCCGACGAGGTTCACGAGAATCTGGCGCAGGCGCAGCGAGTCGCCCCAGACGTTGTCCGCGACGTCCGGCTGCACGATGTACGAGAGCGTGAGGCGTTTCGCGGCGGCGATGACGCCCACCGACTTCATCGTCTCCGCGAGGAACTGGCGCAGCGAGAAGTACACCGGCTCGAGCTCGAGCTTGCGCGCCTCGATGCGCGAGAAGTCGAGCACGTCGTCGATCATCGCCATCAGCGTCTCCGCCGATCGCCGCGCGGACTCGAGTCGCCGCACGCTCTCCTCCGACGTCTCGTCCTCGATCGCGAGCTGCAGCATGCCGATCACGCCCTGCAGCGGCGTGCGCATTTCATGCGACATGTTCGCGACGAACTCGCTCTTCGCGGCGCTCGCCTCTTCCGCGCGCGCGTGCGCTTCTTCGAGGCGGCGGATCAGATCGCGCGACACGCGGATCGACTCCGTCAGCCGCGCGCGACGCGTCTCCGCCGTGCGCGCGGCGAGCGAGATGTAGATGCCGGCGAAGAGGATGAAGATCAGCTTCGCGAGCGAGGCGGACGTGGCGACGGCGCGGCCGTCGACGAGAACGACCCACGCCAGCATCGTCGCGTAGCACGCGGCGCCGAACAGCGCGAACGCGACCGCGCGGCGGAACGTCGTCTGCACCTGATCGGCGACACGCAGCAGCAGGATGAAGAAGAGCCAGCTCTCTTCCGCGCCCGATTGATAGATCGCGAACGTCCACACGGGCAGATCGCCGAAGAGCACGGGCAGCGTGATGTCGATCGGCGGATCGCGTCGCAGGAAGAGCGCGATGAGCGCCCACGACACCAACGCGTAAGCGGCGATGACGCCCGTCGTAACGAGCCAGCCCTCGCCCACCGCGTGGAGGATGAAGTGGTTATTGACGTAGACCGCGAGCGAGAGCAACACCGAGCCGGCGAGGCGCAACAGAGGAAGCTCCACCGCGGCGAGACGCCACGTGCGCTTGCGGCGGCGATGCTCGATCTCCGCCGGGTCGACGGCGATGTTGGGCGGAGCCATGGGGTCACGTCATCCTGAGCGCAGCGAGGGAGCTCGCCGTCGCATCCTGAGATCCTTCGCGGCTGCTCAGGATGACGGCGACGCGACGTCGCGCTGCACTCGTTGCAGAATGCCACGGATTTTCGGCAGCAGCACTTCTTTGCGGATCGGCTTCCGCAGGAATCCCGCGGCGCCCATCTCCAGGCTCTGCGTCTCGACGTCCGTTCCGCTCATCCCCGTGATGAAGAGCGCGGGCGTCTCGATGTGCTTCTGCAGCATGATCTCGAACACTTTGAGACCGCTCAGCGTCGGGATGTTGATGTCGAGGATGAGCAGGTCGAACTTGCGGCGACCGAGCTCGATCAATGCCGCGCCGCCGTCGGCGACGGTCACGACTTCGTATCCCGATTCCGCGAGGAATCCTTCGATGAGAGCGGACGACACAAGGTCGTCTTCGACGACGAGGACCAGCACCGGACGATCGCCGCGCGTCGCCACTTCGCGCGGTGCCGGCGTCGCGTCGAGCGCGCGCATGATCTCGCGATAGAGGCGCTCCGTCTCCGCGCTCGGCTCGCGGTTGTAATCGCGGCGGAGGATGTCCGCGCACTCCTGGTAGCGGCGCAGCGCGGAGTCCGCGCGTCCCTGTTCGAGTTGCAGCCGCATGAGCGTGCGATGCACGACCTCCTGCGACGGATCGAGCGAGAGCAAACGTCCCGCGGTGTCGACCGCCTCCTCCCACCAACCCGCGCGAATCTGCGCGGTGAGGAGGTTGCCGAAGATCGCCAGCGCGGCGCGCCAGAACGTGAGCCGGCGCTCCGAGAGCCACTCGTCGAAGCCGCGCGCCCCGCTCGCGAAATTCGTGAGCAGGTTGCCGCGGAAAATCTCCGCCGCCTTGCGAATGGTGTTGATCGACGGCGACGCGATGAGATCGTCGAAGCGCTTCGCATCGACTTCCACTGTGTCCGGATTGAAGCGCACGGTCACGCCGTCGTCGACGACGATGTCCGGCGGAAGAAAGCGAAGCGCGTAGTGCAGGTCGCGGATCACCGCGCGCACCTCCGCCTCCGCGCCCGGATCGCCGAACAAGAGCGACGCGAGCTCGGTCAGCGACGGCTTTCCGTTGATCTTCAGCGCGAGATAGACGACCAGCGCCTGCGTGCGGCGATTGCCGATGGAGAGTGCGTTGCCGCGATAGTCGACGGCCGAAAACTCACCGAGCAGACGAACGGACAGCAGAATCATTTTGGGCGGAACTAAATGGTAGCACGCTGCCGTAAGGAGCGCGTCAGCCAATCGTCACGCCTCGATGCGGTTTCTCGGGTAGCAGGCCGCCCGCATTCAGATTTTGCTTACTGAAATGCTCCCTTCGGCACATCCTTCGACACGGTGATGTCGTCGAGACGGATGAACTGTCCCTTCCCTTTGATCTCGCGGCGCGTCGACAACAGGAGGTTGCTG
Organism: Thermoanaerobaculia bacterium; assembly: GCA_035276365.1. Taxonomy (GTDB): domain Bacteria; phylum Acidobacteriota; class Thermoanaerobaculia; order Gp7-AA8; family Gp7-AA8; genus QHVT01. The sequence goes on along the minus strand of DATELS010000586.1, from coordinate 2,372 downwards.
AAGCGCTGGTAGTCGTGGAAGAGCACCACGCTCGGCTCGTCCTCCGGCTTGGAGCCTTCGAGCCGCATGTGCCACTCATCGACGAGTCCCGAGTCGCGGTTCACCCACATCCAGTACACGTCGCCGGGCGTGAGTCCGACATTCGCGAACGAGAGTCGCACGACGTCGTACATGCGGCCCGCGGCGTCCGTCTTCTCGCCGTCGTACGTGCGTGTCACGCCGGGATCGAACGTCTTGTAGCCCATGAGCAGCCAGTATGTGTCGTTGATGAAGCGGCGATAGCCGAACGTCAACAGGTCCTTCGGATCCGCGACCACCTGCCCGTTCTTCCACGCCTTCCCCTGCTTCGTGTTGATGTTCATCACGACCGCGACGTCGTCGCCTTCGCGGTTTTTACCGCTCACGCGATAGTCGCCGGTGAAGCGGTCCCAGCGCTGCGCATACGATGCGACAATTTTCCCCTCGCGCTCGACGTTGAACGTAAACGCGAGATACCGCGCGTCGTTCCACGCGGGTCCGGCGAGCACATCGATTGCACGGCGAGCGACCGAGTCCGCCGTGGGTTGTCCGAACGCAGAGAAAACCACGAGAGAAAGGAGCAGTGCGCTGATGGCGATGCGGCGTGTCACGTGTCACCTCCCAAAGGCCCACCACTCTAACCCCAGATGACGAACGACCGCATTGTGATCACGGGCATCGGCGTGCTGAGCCCGAACGGAGTCGGCAGAGAAGAGTACTTCGCGGCCACCGCGCAGGGCCGCAGCGGCGTGCGCACGATCTCGCAGTTCGACGCGTCCGCGCTCCCCGCGCGCATCGCGGGCGAAGTGGATTTCGATCCGACTCGCTGGGTCGACGCGAAGAACATCAAGCACGTCTCGCGCGTGGTGCCGATGGCGATCGCCGCCGCGGACGAGGCGCTGCGCGACGCGAAACTCGATCCCTCCGCCGTCGATCTGGAGACGCGCCGCAACATCGGCGTGATGCTCGGCTCGGGCGGCGGCGCGATCGAGTTCAGCGAGCGCATGTACGAGCTTTGGTACAAAGGCTCCGCGAAGCAGGCCTCGATCTACTCGATCCCGTCGGGCACCATCGGCACGATCGCCTCCGAGATCTCGATGGCGTACGACCTTCACGGCTTCTCGCACCTGATCTCGACCGGCTGCACATCCTCGACGGATGCGATCGGCTACGCGTATCGCAACCTGAAGCTCGGCGTGTGCGACTACATCGTCACCGGCGGCGCGGACGCGACGATCACCGAGGCGGTGATGACGGGGTTTTGCATGATGAGGATCGTGACGAACTCGTGGAACGCGCAACCGTCCTCCGGCTCGCGTCCCTTCACCGCCAACCGCGACGGCTTCGTCCTCGGCGAAGGCTCGTGGATGTTCGTGATGGAGCGCGAGGACACGGCACGCGCGCGCGGCGCGCGCATCTACGCGGAGGTCGCGGGATACGGCTCGACGTGCGACGCGTACCATCGCGTGCGCATGGATGACTCGGGCGAAGAGCCGGCGCGCGCGATGTCGCTCGCGCTCAAAGACGCGAAGGTCGATCCGAGCGAAGTCGACTACGTGAACTATCACGGCACGTCGACCGATTTGAACGATCGCATCGAGACGCGCGCGGTGAAGCTCGCGTTCGGAAAGCATGCGACGAAGCTCGCCGGCTCGGCGACAAAGTCGATGATCGGACATCCGCAGGGCGCGTGCGGCGCGGCGGGCGTGGCGGCGACGCTCATGGCGTTTCGCGATGACACGCTGCCGCCGACGATCAACCTCGACACGCCCGATCCCGAGTGCGATCTCGACTACGTGCCGGACGTCGGCCGTCGCCGCCGCATCGACGTCGCGGTCTGCAACACGATCGCGTTCGGCTCGAAGAACTCCGCGTTGGCGCTGAAGCGATACGTTTGATGTTCACGCCGAAGCGCATCGAATCGGAGGAGCTGCTCGACGAGCACGACGCGCCGCGCGAGGACATGGAGCGCTCGCTCCGCGATCTGCGTCGCATCAACAAATATCTCGGCGGCACCGCGATCTACAAACGCCTCGTCCGCCGCTTCGCCCCGCGCTCGATCCTCGACCTCGGCGCCGGCACCGCGGACGCGCTGGAGTCGCTGCCGCAGATTCCGATGCGCATCGCGGTCGACTTCAAGATCGATCACCTCTTGTATCTGCGCAGCGACTCGCGCGTGCGACGCGTCATCGGCGACGCGAAGCGGCTCCCGTTCCGCGACGGCTCGGTGGACGTCGTCACGTCCGCGCATTTCTTTCATCACTTCTCGCCCGAGGAGAATGAAGTCATTCTCGGCGAGTCGCTGCGCGTGGCGCAGCGCGGCGTCGCGGTGAACGACACGCGTCGTCATTACG
>DATELS010000585.1:0-15699 GCA_035276365.1 Thermoanaerobaculia bacterium | reverse complement strand
CAGGTTGTCATAGCCGGGCGAGCCCGAGATCGAGAGCTGTCCGGTCGACGAGGTGTTGTCGTTGACGCCCGGCGCGAGCAGCGCGGCCTGAAGCACGCCACGCGTGATCGGGAGCTCGTCGACGAGGTCGCCCGTGATGTTGGTCGAGACCGACGGCGTCTCGAGCACGGTCGGTGCGGCCGCGGTGACGGTGATCGCCTCGCTGACCGCGGCGACCTTGAGGTCCGCATCCGCGCGGCCGCTCTGGCCGACGCCGACGTTGACCTTCTTCGTCACGGACTGCATCCCTTCGAGATCCACCTTCACGGTGTACTCGCCGGGGGGAACGCCGGCGAACGAGTAGCCGCCCGCATCACCGGTGACCGTGGTGCGCGAGCCCTGCATGTTCGGCGACGTGATCGTCACCGTCGCGCCGGGGAGCGGTGCTCCTTCCGTCGTGACGGTACCGGTGATGTTCGCGGTCGTCTGTGCAAAGGCACTGACGGCGAACAGCACCAGCGCTGCGATGAGAATGAAACTTCTTTTGCCCATCTCTCCTCCTGGTGTTGTAAAGGGGAAGCCTGACTCTTCCCCGGTTGGACGACCTAAAAGGTTTGCCCGCGCCAGTGCAACGCGCCAGCCGTCGGACGCCGCGCAGTCAACTGACGGCGGCGTCTGGACTTAGCGCCGGTGCACTCGCGCCGGCAGACCCCTCACATTCATGAAACCGTTTTCCCGCGTACAAAGAAACGAACCGCGTTTGCGCGGGAAATTCGATTGGACTGCGGCATGCTGGCAGACTCCGGCCAAAATGAAAAGACCCTTCGGCCTTTCTACAGTCTGACGCGCACCCACCCTCGGAACGTGCGGCCGCCGACGAATGCGCGTCCGCGCTCGTCGTTGAAGACGTTCCCAACATCCGCCGCCACCGTGAGGGCGAGCGTGCGGATCGGGATCGTGTAGCGCAGCGCGACGTCCGTTCCGTACTCCGGACCGCCGAAGCCATAGTCATCGAGGTGCTGGAGCAGCGTTACGCCGAGCACGTGACTGGCGAGCGGGAAGTCGGCGGAGAGCCACCCGTTCGCCGCGTGATGCGCGGCGGGAGGAAACGCGCGCTCGTCCTGATGCGCGTACTCGTAGAACGCGCCGGCGACAAAACGATCGAAGAGGCGATACGCGGTCTCGACGTGCAGGATCGTCGAGCGTGTGCCCGGCTCGTCGAGGCGCTCGAAGTAACGATGGGCGAGGTCCGCGCGAAAAGTTCCGGAGACGCCGATGGCCGTCGCGAAGCCCGCGAGCACTTCATGCGCGGCGTAGGGAGGGTTGCGCGGATCGGCGTAGCTCCCGACTGCTGCAAAGAGGGAGCGCCGTCCATCCCCACGCATGTCCCAGGTGGCCGAGACGCGCGGACGGAAGTGCAGCTCGTGACCTCCGCGCTCGAGTCGCCCGCCGAGGTTGAGGATGAGATTCGAGTGCGACCAGCGGTCGTTGGCGAAGAGAGTCGTGCTGCCGCCGGCGTCCGTCTTCTGCGCGCGCACTCCCGCGCTGACGACCGAATCCTTGCTCGTCAGATGCGAAGCCTTCACGAACAGCGAGTCGTCGACGAAAAGATACGTCGGTCCGTTGCCGAAGATCGACGGAGTGAACGTCGTCGTCGAGCGCGCGACGTTCGCCTCGACCGTCGTGAACGGCGTGACGATGTTCGTGTAGCGCAGCGATCCCTCGCTGCCCGCGCGCATCACGCCGACGCGCACACCGATGCCGCCGTCGCTGTACGACGCGGCGAGCGACTGTGCGTCGTCGAGCTGCGCGTTCAAGTTGAATGCAACGCCGCGCACGTTGTGAAACGGGCGATCATCCTGTCCGCCCCGCCACGCCGAGGCGAAGAACCAGAGTCGCTGGCGCACGACCGGTCCGCCGATCGCGCCTTCGACGAAGTGATCGACGCCGCCGCCGAACGGATGGCGCGCGCCTTCGTCGAGCTCCGGCCTGCCGGCGATCCACGAGATGCTCGTGAGCGTGTCGCGCACGGAGAAGTGAAACGCATCGCCGCCGCTGCGCGTCTTCGCCACGAGCGCGCCGAAATACTCGATCTCGACCGGCGCCGCGCCGCGCACGACCGTAACCTCTTCCAGCGCTTCCTGTCCGAGGAGGTAGGGCATGCTCGCTTCTGCATCGTCGAGGAGCGTGCCGGTGAAGCCGTAGTACGCGCCGGCGATCGCGAGCGCGGAGTCGATCGTCGTGCGCCAGCGCGGCAGGCGGTCGAGCTCCGCGTCGGAGATGTGCGTCGTCACCGGCTGCGTGTCGGCGACGCTGATCGTCGTCGACGTCGACGTCACGCTTTCCTCTTCCGCATTCGCTTCGAGCGTTGCGTCGACGCGCGCGACGCGCGCGATCTCGACGATCGTGCGCCGCGTGAGCGTCGTCATGCCCGCGTGCGCGAACGTGATGTCGTACGTGCCGGGCGGGAGGTCTTCGATCCAGTACGCGCCGTTCGCGTTCGTCGTCGTGGTGCGCGGATGCATGAGCGACGACGACGTCACCGTGATCGTCGCGCCCGCAACCGCTTTGGCATCCGACATCACGTGTCCCGTGAGCGCGGTCGTCACGCGCGACGCGTGCGCGGAGAGCGTCGCGAGCAATACGAACGCGGCGGCGAGGAACCGTTTCATCAGCGACTCAGCTGGCGATAGCGAATCCGGTGCGGCTGCGTGGCGTCGGCGCCGAGGCGTTTCTTCTTGTCTTCTTCGTACTCGCTGAAGTTGCCGTCGAAGAACGTCACGCGGCTGTCGCCTTCGAACGCGAGGATGTGCGTCGCCACGCGGTCGAGGAACCAGCGGTCGTGGCTGATCACGATCGCGCAGCCCGCGAAATTCTCCAGCGCCTCTTCGAGTGCGCGCATCGTGTTCACGTCGAGGTCGTTCGTCGGCTCGTCGAGGAGCAGCACGTTCGCGCCTTCCTTGAGCATCTTCGCGAGGTGCACGCGATTGCGCTCGCCGCCCGACAGCACGCCGACTTTCTTCTGCTGATCCGAGCCCGAGAAGTTGAAGCGCGCCACGTACGCGCGCGAGTTCATCTCGCGCGGTCCGAGTTGGATGATGTCGCCGCCGCCGGTGATCTCTTCGAAGATCGACTTGTCGCCGTCGAGCGTACGGCTCTGATCGACGTAGCCGAGCTTCACCGTCTCGCCGACGCGGATCGTGCCCGTGTCCGTCTTCTCGTCGCCGATGATCATGCGGAAGAGCGTCGTCTTGCCCGCGCCGTTCGGACCGATCACGCCGACGATGCCGCCGGGCGGCAAACGGAAGGACATGTCTTCGACGAGCAGGTGATCGCCGTATGCCTTCGACACGCCATCCGCATCGACGACGATGTTGCCGAGGCGCGGGCCGGGCGGGATGTAGATCTCCAGCTCCTGCACCTTCTCCTTCGTCTCCTGGCTGAGCAGGTTCTCGTACGCGTTGATGCGCGCCTTGCCTTTCGCGTGGCGCGCCTTCGGCGACATCTTGATCCACTCCAGCTCGCGCTCGAGCGTCTTCTGGCGATTCGACTCCGCCTTCTCTTCCTGCGCGAGGCGGCCCTTCTTCTGCTCCAGCCACGACGAGTAGTTGCCCTTCCACGGAATGCCTTCGCCGCGATCGAGCTCGAGGATCCAGCCGGCGACGTTGTCGAGGAAGTAGCGGTCGTGCGTGACGGCGATGACGGTGCCCGGATACTGCTGCAGATGCTGTTCGAGCCACTGCACGCTCTCCGCGTCGAGATGGTTCGTCGGCTCGTCGAGCAGCAGGATGTCGGGCTGCTGTAGCAATAAACGACATAGCGCGACGCGGCGCCGCTCGCCGCCGGAGAGCGTCGACACCGGCGTCTCGCCGGGCGGGCAGCGCAGCGCGTCCATCGCCATCTCGAGCTTCGAGTCGAGGTCCCACGCGCCCGCGGCGTCGAGTTTGTCCTGCACCTTCGCCTGGCGGTCCATCAGCTTGTCCATGTCGGCGTCGGGATCGCCGAAGGCGTTGTTGATGTCGTCGAATTCTTTGAGGAGATCGAGGACCGGCTGCACGCCCTGCTCGACGATCTCGCGCACGGTCTTCGACTCGTCGAGCCGCGGCTCCTGCTCGAGGAAGCCGACGGTATAGCCGGGCGAGATCACGGTCTCGCCGAGGTGGTCTTTGTCGGTGCCGGCGAGGATGCGCAGGAGACTCGATTTTCCGGAGCCGTTCAGACCGATCACGCCGATCTTCGCGCCGTAAAAGTACGAGAGGTAGATGTCCTTGAGGACCTGCTTCTTTCCATGGAACTTCGAGACGCCGACCATGGAGTAGATGACTTTGTTCGGTTCGGGTTGGGCCATAGCGGCGGATTATCCATCGATCGGGCGTTAGAATTCCCGCGCTCATGGAAATTGCGGAGGGAACGCGGCTCGGTCCGTACGAGATCGTTTCTCGCATCGGCGCCGGCGGCATGGGGGAAGTGTGGCGCGCGACGGACACGCGGCTCGACCGCCACGTCGCGGTCAAGGTGCTGCCGCGCGACTTCGCGCAGAACGCGAACCTGAAGAGCCGCTTCCAGCGCGAGGCGAAGACGATCTCGCAGCTCCACCATCCGCACATCTGCACGCTCTTCGACGTCGGTCACGAAAGCGATCGCGACTTTCTCGTGATGGAACTGATCGAAGGGGAGTCGCTCGCCGATCGTCTCGCGCGCGGACCGCTGCCGCTCGATCAGGCGCTGCGCTACGCGATCGAGGTCGCGGACGCGCTGGCGAAGGCGCATCGCCACGGCATCGTCCATCGCGATCTCAAGCCGGGCAACATCATGATCACGCCGGGCGGCGCGAAGCTGCTCGACTTCGGCCTGGCCAAACACTCGCCGCAATCCGGTGTCTTCAGCGGCACGACGGCATTCGTGCAGGAGACGCAGCAGAAGCCGCTCACCGCCGAAGGGACGATCGTCGGCACGCTGCAGTACATGGCGCCGGAGCAGCTCGAAGGCGCGGACGCGGACGCGCGTACCGACATCTTCGCGTTCGGCGCCGTGCTGTACGAGATGGTGACGGGCAAGCGCGCCTTCGACGGGCGCACGAAGACGAGCGTGATCGCCGCGATCATCGATCGCGATCCGCAGCCGGTGTCGGCGCTGCAGTCCGCGGCGCCGCGTCCGCTCGATCGTGTCGTGTCGGTGTGTTTGCGCAAGAATCCGGACGAGCGGTGGCAGAGCGCGTACGACCTGAAGCTGGAGCTCGAGTCGATCGCCGCGGGCGACGCGGTCGAGTCGAAGACGCGCGCGGGCATGTCATCGCGCGCCGGCTGGATTGCCGCCGCGCTGCTCGCGCTTCTCTCCCTCGGCGTCGCCGCGATGCACATGCGCACGCACCGCGCGGCGTCGCCGGAGCGATTCATGATCGCGCCGCGCGAGAAGACGACGTTCGACGTCGACGACTTGCCGGTCGCCGTCTCGCCCGACGGAACGAAGTTCCTGCTCTTCGTGCATGGCGATGGCGGCGACAACCTCGTCGTCCGCGCCCGCGACTCATACGACTATCGCGTCATCCAGGCCGGCGCCTCGTACGACGCGTTCTGGTCGCCGGACGGCAAGCAGGTCGGCTTCTTCAAGGACGGGAAGCTGAAGCGCGTGCCCGCGACCGGCGGCTCCGCGCAGATGATCGCCAAGACCGGCGACAGCCGCGGCGCCTCGTGGAGCTCGAACGGAACCATCGTGTTCGCGCCGAACATGGGGACGCCGATCATGGCCGTGTCGATCGACGGAGAGAAGCCGCGCGCGGTGACGAAGCTCGATCCGGCGAGGAAGGAGTCGGGTCACTGGCGTCCCTACTTCCTTCCGGACGGCCGCCATTTCCTGTTCACCGCGATCAGCTCCGATCCCGACTTCAACGCCGTCTGGTGCGGCTCGCTCGACTCGTTCGAGCGCAAGCGCGTGCTCGATCTGCAGACGACCGCGATCTACGCGGACGGCTATCTCCTGTACGTCGACGGCGACGATCTCTATGCGCAACGCTTCGATCCGGACAAGATCGAGAAAAGCGGCGACGCAATGCTCGTCGCGAAGGGCGTAGCCTTGAACCGTCAATTTGGCTCCGCGGGCTACAGCGCGGGAGCCGGTACGCTCGTGTATCAGTTGCGGATCGCCGCGAACAATCCGCCGGTGTTTCGCGTCGACCGCTCGACGCGCAAGCGAGAGGCGCTTCCGTCGGTGAACGGCGTGAATCTCGATCTCGCGCGCGATGACACCCGGCTCGCGACGCAGCGGCAGGATACGGATCACAACACGCCCGACGTCTGGGTTTCCGACCTCGCGCGCGGATCGGCGACGCGCATTTCGTTCGACGGCGGGCCGGACGTCGGACCGGTCTGGTCGCCGGACAGCAAGTACCTCGTGTACGGCGCGCTGCGCAACGGGAAACTGGTGGTGCTGCGCAAGCTGTCGAGCGGCGCCGGCAGTGAGGACGTGCTCGCGGAGTACACGGCGATCGCCGAGACGGCCGAGGGGGCGGTGACGGAGATCGTCGACTGGAGCCGCGACGGGAAGCTGCTGCTCGCCGAGAGTGCGAAGGAAGGCGAGGGACAGAATATCAGCGTCATCGACATCTCCGGACCGAAGCCGGTGACGCGCGATCTCGTCGCCACGCCGTTCAACGAGAACAGCGTGCGCATCTCTCCCGACGGGCGCTGGATCATCTACACGTCGAGCGAGAGCGGGACGCGGCAGGTGTACGTGCAGCCATTCCCGCCGACCGGCGCGAAGGCGCAGGTGTCGGTGGAGTACGGTGAGTCGCCGCGCTGGCGCGGCGACTCACGCGAGATCTTTTTCGCCGATCGCGACCGCACCATTCAGGGCGTTGCGTTCACGCCGACCGGTGCCGAGCCGGTCGTGGGCAAGCCCACGCCGCTGATCGAATCCGCGTCCGCGGATTACGTCGTGACGAGCGACGGCAACACCTTCTACATGTCGATGACGCGTGCCACGTCCGCGGACCCGGTGCACGTCGTCACGAACTGGACGAGCGGCCTGCGCTAGTCCTTCTTGTTGTTGTCGCGCAGGAAATGGTTCGCGTCGCCGGCGCTCATCCCCACGCCGCTCGGGATCGGAAACGAAAACGGCTTACCCGGCATCCCCGGATCGAGAATGGACTGTCCGATCTGCTGACCGCCGCTGCCGTACAGCGTGAGCACGAGCGCGACGTTGATCGGCGGGCTCACGCCGAACGTGCCGGCGATCGTGCTCGCGTCGGTGATGATCGTCGTCGCCGCGCTGACCGATCCCGCCGGCGCCTGAATCTGCAACTCCTGCGGATAGATGTTCATCATCACGACGCCGGTCTGCGTCGGCACGATGGTGGCGCCGCCCTGCGCAAACTGAACCGGAGGCTGCGGCGTGACGCCGTAGTAGCCGCTGCTGTTCACGCCCTGCGCCGCCAATGTCAGCCCGTAGTACTTGGACATAGAGATCTCCCTCCTTCTCTGCGATAGGCCGGAATTCTAGCATCGCACCTGAGGCCGCTACGCGTAGTGGAGGAAAGGCGTAACATCGTCTCTCCCACAAACAAGCCGTTTTTCTTCGAGGAGGACTCATGTCGTCTGCAACGCCGCAGGGCACCGGCAGTTCGTCGTCTTCGTGGTCGCCGTCGCCACCCGACGCGCCCATTCGCATGTGGCAGATCTGGGTGATCGGTGCGATCGCGATCTTCTTCCTGTTCTCGCCCTTCCTCCTCGGCTACGCGGCCGATGTCTTCTCGCTGCGCATGGGAGGACTGGGATGGAACCGCTTCTTCTACGTGCTCGCCATTCTGCCCGGCGCGATCGGCGTGCTGCATCACGTCGTGTCGACGCCGCAGCGGCGCATGAAGGTGCAGCAACTGACGAAGCGCTACTTCGAGATCAAAGCCAGCACCGGCACCGGCGACGGCGGCGTGACGGAAGACAACACGTCCAGCGTCGTCAATGCGTGCGCGGCGTCGCTGATGCTGACGGGAGTGTTTCTCGTCGTCGCGGTCGTGAGCGATGCGCGTCTGCCCGAGCCGAAGTTCCCGCCGCCGCCCGCGGCCGTCGCTAAAACGACACCGGCGAAGCCGCCGGCAACCACCGCGAAAGTGACCGCCGCCACGAAGCCCGCGACACCGGCGCCGAGTCCGCGAACGGATCCGAGCTTCGGCATCATCTTCGCCGGCCTCGGCGCGTACGTCGCGGTGCTGTACTACATGGCCGGGCGTCTGTACGCGAACGCGTTGTCGTCGCGCTTTCTCGCCACGAGCGCGTTGCGCTCCGCGTCCGCGATCGCGCTCGGCTACGTGCTCGCGCGCGCGGGCATCGAGGGCATCCTTCCGTCGACGAATACCACGATGGCGGCGTACTTCGTCGTCGGCCTCTTTCACAACTGGGCGATGAACGCCATGCGCGCGAAGGCGCTCACCCTCCTCGGCGCGCCGAAGAGCGACAACGAGGAACTGCCGATCACGATCATCGAAGGTGTCGAAGACACGTCCGCCGACCTTCTCAGCGAATACGGCGTGTCGACGGTGCAGCATCTCGCGCTCATCGACGCGGGTGAGCTCAGCGATCGCACGCTCATTCCGCTCGATCGCGTGCTCGACTGGACGGATCAGGCGCTGCTCATTCAGCGCATCAAGCGCGCCGTTGCGTCGACGCGCACCCTCGGCGTTCGCACCGCGACGGATTTCGCGCGCCAGTACCTCAACAAGGCAGCGGGCGATCAGCCGGCGAAGGATTTGCTGGCCAGCATCGCCGAGAAGAGCGGACTGGGCGCGCCCGCGGTGGAGATGCTCGGCCGCGAATTCGCGAACGATGCGCGCGTGAAGCTGATTCACAAGACGCTGCAGGGGACGGACCTCGCCGCCATTCCTGATCCCGTGAAGCAGTTCGACGCCGTGATCGACAATTCGTTGAAGCGCTACGACATCGTCGGTCTCAACGACACGACGCCCGCGGCGCGTTTCGTCATCCGTCCGCCGGCGCAGTGAGTCAGTGCACCGTCTCGGTTTCCGCCATCGCGATCAGCGTGCGCTCGCCGCGCACCTGATCCGCGGCGAACTCCTCGAACGCGACGACGACCAGCGTCTGATCGTCCTCGGGCGGACGATTGCGCGTGAACTTGCGCACCGCGTGCAGCAGCGACTTTTTGATCTCTTCGGCAGACAGGTGACCGTTCGCGACGATCGCCTCTTCGAAGCGCTGGAAGCCGAACGGATCGCCGTCGTCGTCGATGGCTTCGATCAAGCCGTCGCTGTAGAGAATCAGACGATCGCCCGCGGAGAACTGCACGCTGTGCTCGCGGAACGGCTCGCGCCGGCGCACGCCGAGCGGGAAGCCCCATGACGACAGCGGCTCGAGCTTGCGCGTCGACGCGCGGAAGACGTATGGATCGAGATGTCCCGCGGACGAGAAGCGCAGCGTCTGCGAGCGCGGATCGAGCAGGCCGAAGAAGAAGGTCATCATGATCCGCTTCGGCGCCGTGCGAATGACGATGTCGTTCAACACGTCGAGCACCGCGCGCGGGGACGAGTCGTAGTCGATCTGCACGAGCAGCGCGGACTTCGCCATCGCCATGACGATGCCGCTCGTCAGTCCGTGTCCGGACACGTCGCCGAACGCGATGCCGATCTCGCCCGTCGGCTGCTGCAGAAAGTCGAAGTAGTCGCCGCCGATCTCCGTCGCCGCGCGATAGTGCGACGAGACGCTCGTGCCGGCGAGGTTCGGCGCCTCGATCGGCAACAGCGCGGCCTGAATGCGATTCGCCGCGTCGATCTCCGCCTTCACGCGCTCACGCTCGATGATGCGCTTCACGTGCGGCGCGAGGTCTTCGTACGTGTAGACGACTTCGCGACGCGTGAGCATCGCGATGAGCGCGTAGCCGACGATGACGACGAGCGGCGCGGACAACGCGATCGTGAGTTGCTGGAGAAGATCGCCGCGCGCGACGCTCATCAGCGGCGCGATGAGCACGAGCGACGTCGCGCCGAAGAGCGACGTCGCCGCGGCGAGCAGGTCGTAGCCGAGGAAGACGGCGATGACGACGGCGATGCCGCCGAAGCCGAAGAGCATCCGTACGAACGTCGGATCGATCGGCGGCGACGTCGTTCCCGCGATCACGCCCAACGCCACCGACGCGATGATGCCGAGCCAGAACACGCGACGGCGATGCGTCCACGCGAGCACGAACAGCACCGCGCCGATCGTGACCAGCGCCGCGGTCGACGCCGACTTCACGATCGCGTAATACGGTCCGCCCGAGTAGAGCACGGGGGCGGACGAATCCCAGTTCGCCCAGGCGTAGCCGAGGAGGAGAGGGATCGCGCCGATGACGAGACCGGCGGCGGCGACGGCCGGCGCGAAGAGCGCGCCTTGCAGCAGCGAGCGTCCGACCGTCGCGTTGAACGGATCGCGTCGCAGGATCGCCTCGAACGCCGCGAGGCGCTCGCCCCAGCGCTCGCGCGCGTAGCTCTCGCCGACCGCCCACGCGAGAAAGAGCACGACCGCGAGCGGGATGTCGGCGAAGAGGAGCTTGAACGCCATGGTCACCCACGACGTCATCTCCGCGTCCAGCGATCCCATCCCCGTCCCCTCGGACGCCGACACGCGAATCATCAGCGACGCCGCGATCGCGAGCACGAGCAGCACGGCGAAGAGGAAGGTCGCCGAGCCGACGCCGACTTCGCCCGCGTGATATTTGCGCAGGAAGATCACGAGCAGCAGGAGCAGCATCACGAACATCACCGCGAACGCGGCGAGCATCACGCCGATCTCACTGCCGCTCTCGCCGAAGAACTGCCGCCCGTCCGCATACTCCTCGGCCACGTCCCAGCCCGCGAAGCGCGAGCCGACGAAGTTGACGTTGAGATACGAGACGACGTTCTTCAGCGGGAACGTCATCGGCACGCGATAGCGGAAGACCCAGTCCGTGCGCCCGCGCAATACGTTCGGACGCGCGGATTCGAACTGCGGCGACGGCGAGCCGGGGAAGGTGCGCGAGTGCACGAACGCGTCGGCGCGCGCGCGCAACTGCGCCTCGGTCGGATTGCCGCCGGTATCTTCCGCGCGCAGACGCAAACGCGCGGCGACGACTTCACCCGTGCGGCCGTCGATGGCGACATTGCCATACGGCGGGTACTTGTCCTTGCCGCGATGGTAGTAGGTGATGCGATACGCATCGAGGCGCGGTCCGAGGACGGGATCGTCCCAGGCGTCGGCACGGCGGGGATGCTTCTGCAGCTCTTTCTCGAGGATCGGCGACGACCACCAGACGATCGTCGCGAACGTGCTGTCGACGGGGATGCCGATCTGGCGCGCGGCACGATCGGCGATCGCGCGCGCCTGTCCGCGTGTGACCGCGATTCCCTTCGGCTGCGCAGGCTTGTACAGCGGCAGCACGAGCATCAGTGCAACGACACCCGCCGCCGCGGCAACGAAGGGAAGGAACCGTTTCATGGACCGGGACATGATACGCGCCGGTTGTAATACGAACGGGCGGGTCGGGAGTTGCGCGCGTTAAACTCGCGCAACACATGCAACGCGATCGCCGCGCCGCCTACGCCCTCGCGATCCTCACCTTCATCAATCTCTTCAACTATCTCGACCGATGGGTGGTCGCGGCGGTGGTCGAGCCGCTGAAGCGCTCCCTCGGACTGACGGACACGCAGCTCGGCATCGTCGCGGCGGGATTCATCGTCGTGTACGCGTGCACGTCGCCGGTGTTCGGCACGCTCGGCGACCGGCGCGCGCGTCCGCCGCTCATCGCGCTCGGCGTCGGCATCTGGAGCATCGCCACCGGCATCGCCGGATTCGCGCGGGGTTTCTGGACGCTCTTCTTCGCGCGGTCGACGGTCGGCGTCGGCGAGGCGGCGTACGGCACGATCGCGCCGGCGCTGCTCGCGGACGAGTTCCCGATCGAGAAGCGCGGACGCGTGATGGCGGTCTTCTTCGCCGCCATTCCTCTCGGCTCCGCGGCCGGCTACATCCTCGGCGGCTTCGCCGGGACGCACTTCGGCTGGCGTGCGGCATTCTGGATCGCCGGATTTCCGGGGCTGCTGCTGTCCCTCCTCGTGCTCTTCGTGAAGGATCCGCCGCGCGGACAGCAGGATCGTGGACATGCTCCGGTCGCGCGTCGCGAGAGCATCCTCGGCGCGTATCGCGATCTGCTCGGCAACCGCCCGTACGTCCTGAGCGTCCTCGGCTACGCCGCATACAACTTCGCCCTCGGCGGACTCGGATTCTGGATGCCCGCGTTTCTGCAGCGCGTGCGCGGGCTGTCGCAGATTCAGGCGACGGCGACGTTCGGCGCGATGGTGTTCGTCACCGGCTTCGTCGGCACGATCGCCGGAGGCTGGCTCGGCGACGCGCTGCTGAAGCGCACGCGCGAGTCGTACCTGTGGGTCTCCGGCATCGCCACGCTGCTCGCCGCGCCCGCGACATACATCGGCCTCACGAATCCATCGAAGTCGATCTATCTGCCGGCGCTCGTCGTCGGCGTGTTGATGATCTTCGTGTCGACGGGACCGATCAACTCCGCGATCGTGAACGCGGTAGCGCCCACGGAACGCGCGACGGCAGTCGGGCTCTCCGTCTTCGCGATGCACTTCCTCGGCGACATCCCGTCGCCGGGACTCATCGGCGCGATCTCCGATCGCAGCTCGCTCGCGACGGGCGTGCTCATCGTGCCGGTGGCGATCGCGCTGTCGGGCTTGATCTGGAGCTACGCGGCGTGGCGAGGCGAGCGACACGCGTGAGAGGCGCGATCACCGCGTTCTTTCGGATTTGCCTGCGCGTGTTTTTCCGGCGCATCGAATTGGTGGGACTCGAGCGCATTCCGCAAACGGGCGCGGTGATCTTCGCGGTCAATCATCCGAACGGTCTCGTCGATCCGCTGTTCCTGCTCTGCTTCGCGCCGCGACCGGTGTCGTTTCTGGCGAAGGCGCCGCTGTTCCGCATGTTTTTCATCGGCGCAATCGTGCGCGCGTTCGAGGCGATCCCGGTCTATCGAAAGCAGGACAACACCGGCGGCTCGAATCGCGAAACGTTCGCGGCCGCGCGCGGCGTGCTGGGACGCGGCGGCAGCATCGCGATTTTTCCGGAAGGGACGACGCACGACGATCCGTCTCTCCGCGAGCTCAAGACCGGCGCCGCGCGCATCGCCCTCGGCGCCACGCTCGATGAGATGACGGTGATCCCGACCGGCATCTACTACACGGCCAAACATGTCTTCCGCAGCTCCGCGCTGGTCGTATTCGGCGAGCCGCTGCGCGTCGAAACGGTGGACGTCGATGCGGAGGGCGAGCCGGCGCATGAGGAGGTCGAGCGACTGACGAACGCGATCGATGCCGGTCTCGATGCCGTGACGCTGCAGGCGGACTCGCACGCGGCGCTCACGTTGATCGCGAAGGCAGAGGACATCTTCACCGCCGATGACGATCAGCCTCTCGTCGAGGAGTTCGATCTGCGCAGGAGGTTCATCGCGGGATACCACTTTCTCCACGAGCACGATCCCGCGCGGCTGCATCGTCTCGAGACCTCGATCGCGCGTTTCGAGCGTGCGCTGCAACGCGCGCGACTCGACGTGCACGAGCTCAAGCCGCACATCGACGTGCTCCGCGTGCTGCGCGCGATCGTGCTGCTGCCGCTCGCGATCGTCGGCGCGCTCGTGAACTATCCGGCGTACCGACTCGTCGGTGCGCTCGCGCGTCGTTATTCGAAAGGGGAGGGCGCGATGGTGGCGACGGTGAAGTTCGTCGCGGCGCTCCTGCTCTATCCGCTGACGTATCTCGCGATCGCGATTCTCGTCGCAATGCGTTTCGGCGTTCTCGGCGCGCTAATCGCGATCGTCGCGCTGCCGTTCGTCTCCTACCTCGCGCTGTTCGTGTTCGAAGAGCTCGACGATCTCGCCGGCGACTTGCGCGCGATCGGCCACCGCGTCGTGCGCCGCTCAGGACACGAGCGCCTGCTGCTCCTGCGGCGGCACATTCTCGAAGAGATGGCGGAGATCGCGCGCGAGATGGAAGGCGCGACCTAGTTCTTCACGATGTGCCACTTCGGCCGCTTCCAGCTCGCGCGAAACTCGTCGAGCGACGCGGCCACGGCGACGCGGCTGCGTTCGTGTCCATCGAGAAATGCAACGAGATCGAACTGCTGCCGCGGCGTGCCGAACGTCTCGTCGAACTCGCGCACGATGTCGTTCGGCGGCGTGTTCAAGCGTCCCATCGTCGTCGACACGGGAAGCGAGACGCTGCCTTCGTACGCCTTGTACACGACCTCGCTGCAGACGAGCGACGCGTCGGTGTGGAAGTCGAAGTTGAAGTCGTACGGACGGCCGATGTAGCCGAACGCGCGCGCGAGCGCGATGGCCTTCGCGCGCTTCGTCGCGCGCGGACGCAACACCGCCAGCGAGTCCGCGCCCGCCGAGTGCGCGAGCGTCGTGTACGACACTCCCTCGGACACCGCCTCGATGACTTGATAGCCCGCGGAGTTCGCGTTCAGTCCGCGCAGGAAGGCCTCGAAGTCGCCATCCGCGCGACCCTGCGCGCGCACCCACGCACGCACGTCGTCATCATCGAAGTAGCGCGCGCGTTGCGCCGCGTCGCCGATGTACAGCGCGGTGTGCGGCCAGTAGCCGGGCAGGCCGATGTTGGAGACGTACCACTCGCGGCGCTCGAGAAAGACGTCGCCCGGCTCGAGCTTCGGCGCGAGCTCGGCGATCTGCTTCGACGTGATGAGGAACGTGTCCGCGCGCGCGACGCGCGTGTCGCCCATCCACTCCGCGACGCCTTTCTGCACCGGGAACCACGCGGTGAACGCAGCGCTGCTCGCGATCTTGAAGGCATTCGCAGCTGTCTGCACGGGACCTTTGCCGCGTCCCGCTTTCAGGATGGCCATCGAGTCGTCGTCGATGGCTTTCCGCAGACGCGGATATGACGCGCCGCCGCGCACGCGGAAGAGCGACTCCAGTGCCGCGTACTCGGTCGCGCGCGCGACATTGAGGAAGCGGAACTTCACGCGCGCGTACGAGCCCTCCGCGAGTCCGATCCGCGCGACGGGCTCGTTGAGCACCGCATCCGCGCCGGGCAGTTTCTCCGCGGCATCGATCATGTCGAGCGCGCCGCGATACTGCGCGAGGAACGCCGCGTACGTGACGACCATCGCCGGCTCGCTCTTGAGATCGCGGTGATACGCGCCGACCGAGTCGAGCGCGAGGAGGTAGTCGAGAAACGCGGTCCACGTCGCGCGCGCGTCTTCCTTCTCCTCGCCCGACAACATGCGCTTGCCCGCGCGCGCAGTGATGGCCTGCATGTCCGTGACCGCGGCCTCGAGTCCGGTGCGATAGATCTCGACCGCGCGCGCATCCGCATCCGTGCGCGCCGCGGCGCGGGCAGTGAGCGGAATGAGGGCCAGGAGCATGAGGACGTACGCGCGCATCAACGCCGAGTATAAGAAATGAGCTCGTGGTTTTCCTCGATCACGAGCCGCCGGCCGGTTCGTTCGTAGTGCAATACGCGATCGTTGACGTGAATCGCATCGCCGTCGATGGAGTACGTTCCGCGCGCCGCGATGCGCATGAAGAGGAGTTGATAGCGCACGTAGTACGTGCAGTTGGGACGCAGGACGAGCTTCTCCCACGTCGGCCCGAGCTGCGTCATGTGATGCGACGTCCAGACGCCGTTGAGCGTCTTCGACACGCACGCGCGCGGACGCGGCATCGTGT
>DATELS010000584.1:0-6850 GCA_035276365.1 Thermoanaerobaculia bacterium | reverse complement strand
CCGTCGTGTCGTCGAAGTACCACTCCCACTGCTTCGCATCGACGGGCGCGCTACGCTCGAACCACGTGTTGCCGACGATGCCGCTCTGCGATGGCGGGCGTCCCGTGCCGATCGACGCGTGACCGGGACCGGTGAACGTCGCCGCGTAGCGATAGCGCGCGTTCGGGAAGCGCGCGGTGAAGCGGCGGAAGCCGCCGTCCGTGAAAAACGGCGCGAAGCGATCGACGTAGTCGTAGCGAAGCTGATCGACGGAGATCACGACGACGAGCGATGGACGTTCCGCGGCGCTCGTCGTCAGCGCAATCGCGAACAGCAGCGCGGCGCAGCGCTTCACGGCTTGAGGGCCTCGATTTTTCGCTGCACCTGTTCGCACGGCGTGCCGGTCGTGCCGATGAGCGCGCGCTCCCACGAGCCGTACATCGGATTCGGGATCATGAACCAGCGCGTGCCCCACCAGTCTCTGCGCTCCGCGACGATGGCGTCGCGCTCCGCGACGGTTTTCTCGCGCGCGTTCGTGAAGTCGTTGAGGTCGTCGCCGAGGAGGAGAAGGATGCGATACGACGACGCGACGAACGCGCGGCGCGACGTCTTGTCGCTCGTCCAATCCGCCTGTTCGCCGCGGAGCAGCAGGTTGTCGCGATCGGTCGTGAGCGGATAGCCGAGCGTCTCGAGGTTGTGGCGCACGCCCGGCTCTTCTTCCTTATCGCGATTCGTGACGTAGAACGGCGTCACGCCGCGGCTCTTCGCGTACGCGAGGAACTCCGGCGCGCCGGGAATCGCGAGCGCGGCGCCGGAGGCGGCCCACTCTTTCCAGATTGCGTCGTCGTATGTCTTGCCCGCTTTGATCGAGCCGGCTTCGAAGGGCGAGTTGTCGATCGCGGTCTCGTCGAGATCGAGCACGATCGCGGGCGGCTGCGACGGATCGTTCGATGTTTCTTCCGCCGCGCCGACCCACGTCGGATCCGCGAGCGCGGCGTCGAGCGCGCGGCGCGCGTTCGCGTAGATGCCGAGCGTCGCCGCGTCGTGCTCGGCGGAGGACTGCGCCCACACGACTGCGTTGACGATCGAGTGGCCGGGATTGCATTGGGGCGCGGTGGCAACTTGCGGCGCCGGTTCTGGCGTCGGTGCCGGTGCTGGTGCCGGCGTCGTTGCACATGCCGCGAGAAGAACGAGAACGGCGGGAGCGAGTCTGCGCATCAATCCTCCAAAACGCGAACGGCCACCCGTTTCCGGGTGGCCGTCGTTTACCACGTTGGAGTGTGAATTAGAAGCTGACGCGCAGTCCGAGGCGAGCCTGCCAACGCGAGCGGGTGTTGTTGCCCGAGTTGCCGCCGCCGAGCTGGCTGGCCGGAGCGAACGCGCCGGTGCTGGCTTCGCGGTAGATGTGCTTGCCGGTCGCCGTGTCGATGCCGCGGTAGTTGAGCACCGTGAAGTTCTGGTTGGAGACGAACTTCGTGATGCCGGCGTTCTTGTCGAACAGCGCGAGCGCGTTGTTGATGTCGAAGCTGACTTCCGTGCGCAGGAACGTCACGGGCAGTTCGATCGCGTAGTGCACGTCGAGCTGGCGCACCCACGGCTCGGTGAACTCGTACCGGTCGAGGATGCGGCCTTCCGTCGGGCTGACGCCGAGGAAGCTCATGAAGTTCGCGAACGCCTGGGCCGGCGTGACGCCGTCCGGGCTCGCCGCGCGGCTGCCGTTCGAGTACTCGTAGATGACCTTGTCCGGCGAGGGAACGTACAGCAGGTCGTTCGTGGAGAAGCCGTCGCCGTTCGGATCGCCGCCCATCATGATCGAGTACGGACGTCCCGACTGCATGTTGTAGTACAGGCCGACCGTGTGGCTGAGCGGGCCGGTCGCGAAGTTGTACGACGCGGACAGGTTGATGCGGTGCTCGATCTCGAACGCCGAGCGGGAAACGTCGTGCGCGAAGATGTTGCCCTTGGTGTGGCGGAACTGCCAGTTCGAGATCGCGCGGCTCGAGGTCGCGTCGAACGAAGAGTTCGCGTCCTGGTGCGCGTAGTTCGCGCCGAGGACGAGACCGTTCGCGAACGGGCGGTTGAGCTGCAGCGTGAACGTCGTCTCTTCACCCGCGCCCGTGTTGGAGAGCAGGATCGCGTCGGCGATGCCGTTGTTGACGCGCTTGAACATCGGACGTCCGTCGAGCGGCGAGACCGTGCCCGTCGCCTCGCGGTTGACGTTGTAATAGAAGACGTCTTCCATCGTCTTCGACATCAGCACCTCGGCCGATCCGCGGATGCCCCAGAAGAGGTTGCGGTCGTAGCCGAGCGTGGCGCGCATGACGCGCGGGAAGTTGAAGTCCGGATCGATGAGGTCGACCGACAGCGAGCCGCCCGAGCCGAGGGTCTTCGGCTGCTGGTCGACGTTCGCGTTGAACGCCGGCGGCGTGCACGACGTCGCGGGGTTGGTGGTCATGACGCAGCTCAGCGCCACGGACTCGACGCCCGTGTTCGCGTACGCGTTGGAGATCCACACGTACGGAGTGCGGCCGGCGAAGATGCCGATGCCGCCACGCACCTGCTGATTGCCGCCCGCGGTCGGCTGCCAGTTGAAGCCGATGCGCGGCGAGAACACCGGGCGTTCGCTCGCGGTGTTCGACGTGTCGCGGCGGATGAGCGTCTGCACCTGCTGGTTGAAGGACGGCGCATCCGGGAACGTCGGCTTGTCGACGCGGAGGCCGAACGTGAACGTGAGCTGGTTGTTCGCGCGCCACGAGTCGTTCGCGTAGAGGCCGTACTGGCCGGCGTCGAACGTGGTCGGACGGCGCGGGTCGCTGCCTGTCGCGAAGCTGACGCGGTACTCGGGGCACACGGTGCCGACGCACGCGAGCTGGCCCGTCTCCCACTGATCCATCGTCGGGAAGAAGTAGTAGCCGAACGCCTCGGAGAGGAAGAGGTTCTTGAACGTGAAGAACTCGTTGTGCGTACCGATCGTCACCGTGTGATTTCCGGCGACGAGCGTGAAGTCATCGGTGAGCTCGAGGATGTCCTGGTCGAGCGAGTTCGCGCCCGAGAAGCGCTCCGTGCCTGCGGTCCATGTGCCGTTGCGCGCGGTGGCGCCGATCTCGACGCTCGGGAAGACGACCGGAACTTCGCGGGCGTCCTTGATCGTCTGGAAGCTGACGCGCGCTTCGTTGTACGCGTTCGCGGTGAAGACGCTGTTGAGCTGCGCGACCGTCGAGTTGGTCTCGTCGGCCTGCGTGTACGTCGCGGTGTCGAACGTCCAGCGCGTCTCCGTGCGGCCGCCGAACACGTCGCGTCCGGCCTTCACGTAGTTGTGGCGCAGCGTGAGCTGGTTGCTGTTGTTGACGTTCCAGTCGATGCGGCCGAACGCGAGATCGCTGTCGGTCGCCGCAGAGAAGTCACCGAGCGTGCCCGGATCGTAGTTGTACTTGCTCTTGAGGAAGTTCGAGAGGCGGAGCGCGCCGGCGGCGACGTCGGCCGTCGTGTTGCCCGGCGTTCCCGGATTGAGCGTGGAGATGTTCGTCGGCGACTTCTTGCGGTTCATTTCGCCGCTGACGAAGAAGAAGAGTTTGTCGCGGAAGATCGGACCGCCGAGGCGGCCGCCCCACTGGTCCTGGGTGAAGTCGCCGACCGGCTGCTCGTACGGGCCGTCGCCGACGAGGTCCGGGCTGCGGCGTCCGCCGAAGATCGAGCCGGTGAACTTGTTCGTTCCCGAGCGTGTGACGGCGTTCATGCCGCCGCCGGTGAAGCCGCCCTGGCGGACGTCATACGGCGAGACGACGAGCTGGAGCTGCTGGATCGCGTCGAGCGAGATCGGCTGCGCGTCCGTCTGGCCGCCCGGCGTGCCGGTGTCGGCGAGACCGAAGAGGTCATTGTTGACCGCGCCGTCGATCTGAATCGAGTTGTAGCGGTTGTTGCGGCCCGCGACCGTCACGCGCGTCGCGGAGAAGTCCTGCGCGTCGACGACGAAGTACGGGTTCGTGCGCGCGAAATCCTGAAGGCTGCGATTGACCGTCGGCAGCGTTTCGATCGCCTCTTCCGAAACCTCGGACGACGAACCCGTCTTGTTCGGGTTAATGATGTCGTCCGCCGTCGCGGTGACGGTGATCGACTCGGAGACGGTGCTGAGCTGCAGCGTCAGCGGAACTTCCGTCGGAGTGCCGAGGATCACGTCGAGGTTCTTCGCGGTGGTGGGCTTGAACCCTTCGAGCGACGCGGTGACCGTGTACGGTCCGCCCACGCGCACGTTGGGAATGTTGTAGCGGCCATCCACGCCGGTCACGTCGGAGTACCGCGTGCCCGTCGGAGTATGAACCGCTTCGATCGTCACGCCCGGAAGGGCGCTGCCGTCAGCCGCTTTGACGACTCCGGTGAGACTTCCGGTAGTCACCTGCGCCTGAACGGCGGGAGCCAGCGCCAGGATGGCGAGGCAACAAAACAACAAGGAACGACGGAGTACGGACATAGACCCTCCTGATTTGAAACTGCAATGGACCGCGCACTGACTTGAAATGCGCAAGAATCTTCGAACCCTTGATGTGGGGGACATCTTAGTGCAAAAAACGTCGCGCGGGTCCACCGGAATGGGGACTCCGCGCCGATTCGGTTTTGCGTCCGCGTGAATTCGGTTCTTTGGATCGTTCGCCGTCAGAAGCTCTTGAGAAACGCCTCGTTCGACGAGTACTTCTGCAGTTTCTCGAGCAGCATCTTCATCGCCGTCATCGGATCGGTGCCCGCGAGCGCGCGACGCAGCACGTGGATCTTCGGCAGCACGGTCGGCGGAAGCAGCTTCTCTTCCTTGCGCGTGCCGGTCTGGCCGATGTTCATGGCCGGGAAGATGCGCCGCTCGAACAAACCGCGGTCGAGCACGATCTCCGTATTTCCGGTTCCCTTGAACTCCTGAAAGATGACTTCGTCCATGCGCGAGCCGGTGTCGACGAGCGCCGTGGCGATGATCGTCAGCGAGCCCCAATCCTCGGCGTTGCGCGCGGCGCCGAAGAAGCGCCGCGGCTTCTCCATCGTGCGCGCGTCGATGCCGCCGGAGAGGATCTTGCCGCTGCCGCGCTGTTCGTTGTTGTACGCGCGCGACATGCGCGTGATGGAGTCGCAGAGGATGACAACGTCCTTCTTCGTTTCGACGAGACGGCGTGCGCGCTCGAGGATGATCTCGGCGAGATGAATGTGGCTGTCGGCCGTTTCGTCGGAGCTCGACGCGACGACTTCGCCCTTCTCGACGGAGCGGCGGAAGTCCGTGACTTCCTCGGGACGCTCATCGACGAGGAGCACGAAGAGGATGACGTCGGGATGATTCGTGTTGATGCCGTGCGCGATGTCTTTCAGCAGCGTCGTCTTGCCGGCCTTCGGCGGCGCGACGATGAGGCAGCGCTGTCCCTTGCCGATCGGCGCGAGCAGATCGAGCACGCGCGTCGTGAGCCGCTCGGGCTCCGTCTCGAGCTTGAACATCTCGTTCGGATCGATCGAGATCAGCTCGGAGAAGGGACGGCGTGAGTCGCGATACTCCTCGAGCGCCATGCCTTCAACGGTCTCGAGTCCGACGAACTCGAGGCCGTTGCCGGTGCGTCGCGCGGAGCCGCCGAGCTGCAGTCCGGCCTGGAGGTGGAGCCGCTCGATCATCGAGCGCGGGACGATGGGATCGCCCTGCTGCGGATAGTAGTTGTTGGCGGCGTCGACGAGGATGCCCGCGCCGTTCGGCTTGATGTAGAGAACGCCGCCCGCGGGGACGAGCTCGCCCGGCGCGACGTCGATCGGAGGCGCGGAGCTGCCTCCGTTCTCCTGCATGCGCGGGCGCTCGTCGCGTCCGCGTCCGCGGCGCGAGCGGCGCCGGCGGCGTCCGCCTCCGCCTCCCTGACCATACTGGCCGGGCGGCAGTGCTTCGTTTCCTGGTGACGGGCCGTTTCCGTTGGTGAGGGGCTGGCCCTCGCCTCCCGGACCACCCGTGCGGCGTCTGCGACGACGCCGCTTACGCGGTGTGCGATTGTCTGGTGTCATGCGTCTTGTTCAAAACCCCAAAGCGTATCGATGAGTTGTGCACCTGCGATTCCCGGGAGCCGACGACGTCGGGGCGGAGCATCAAAGTCTCAACGCCCGGCGGGATGCCTAACGCAAGATCGTCGCGCGAGGTGCCCGCGTAGTATCGGGAAGTTCATTTGGAAATGCAAGCGCGGTCGTCAAGCCATGTTGCTGGTGACTGGTTGCTGGTTGCTTGTGGGTCCTCGCGAGAATCCACAAACAACCAACAACCAGCAACTAGCAACTCATCACGACGTTGTGCCAGAATGCCGGTCATCAACCCCAACTCATGACGGGCCCTCACGTACATGTCTGAAAACATTCTCGTTGTCGAGTACGAGCCCCGCTACACCGATCGCGTCAAACAGGCGCTGGTGGGACAGCCCTTCACGCCGACGTTCGCGAAAGACGGAGAAGAAGCGATCCGCGCGCTCGATGTGCAGCAGCCGCGTCTCATCGTGCTCTCGTCCGTCGTGCCGAAGATCAGCACGACGGAGCTGATCCGCGCGATCCGCGGGCGCAAGCCGCTGCAGGAGACGCCGATTCTGCTCACCGTCTCCGGCTACAACGGGAAGAGTCCGAAGGCGGATGCACAACGCGTGGGCGCGTCGGACATCCTCCCCAAGCCCTACTCCGAAACCGAATTCCTCGGCAAAGTCCAGCAGATGCTCGGCGTGCGCGGCGAAGCCGGCGGCGGCGCGCAACTCACCTCGAACGAGATCTTCGGCGACCTGCTCGAAGACGACAAGCCGACAGTCAAGAAAACGTCGCCGGGCACGAAGTCCTCGCCCGACGTCGACAAGATGCTCGCCGACACGCTCGCGGGCATGATGCCGCG
>DATELS010000583.1:0-2060 GCA_035276365.1 Thermoanaerobaculia bacterium | reverse complement strand
AACAGGAACAGGTGTTTCGAGGTCTGGGGGCCGTCGGTTAGGTAGTTCATAGGTCTCAAAGTCTCAAAGTCGCAAAGTCTCAAAGGCGCGCCGCTCTCTTTGAGACTTTGCGACTTTACGACTTTGAGACTCGTGATTCACCATCCCCGCACCGGCCTCCATTCATCCACCACCCGCCCGCGATCGATCACGTGATACGCGTCGTACATCGCGGACGTTAGACACGAGTGATTCGGCACGATGCGCAGCCGCGTGCCGACCGGCACGTGCGTCTCGCTCGCGATTTTTCCGTGCTCCTGCGACAGCGCGATGATGCGCATCGGCAGCGGACGCAAGTCCGCATCGCACACGACGCCGTAGCCGAACTCCGGCTCGATGTGATTCGGTCCGGCGTCCTTCGACAGCGCGAGCGCGCCCGCGTCGACGATGAGCGCGTTGCGCTCCGGGTACGAGCCAACGACCGTCGTCAGCACGGATACCGCGACATCGGCGAGCGCACACGATCCGATCGTGGCCTGAAACGCGTCGAAGAAAACATAGTTGCCCGGACGCACTTCATCGCACTCGCGAAACTGTTCGACGATCGACGCGGTCGGCGTCGAGCCGATGCTCCGCGGTGCGTGCGCGACGCCCTCCGACTCCAGCAGCGCGCGGAAGCGCGTCAGACACGCCGCCTCTTCCGCGGCGATGCGGCGGATCTCCTCCGCGTCGCGCGCGTTGTACGAGTGTCCGGCATGCGTGAGCAGTCCCTGAAAGCGCACGCGCTCGGATCGCGCTAATGCAACCGCGAGCCGCACGCTGTCCGGACTCTCCGGATCGACGCCGGCGCGGTGATAGCCGCAGTCGACTTTCAGAAACGCATCGAACGTGACGTCGTGCGCCGCCGCGAACTCCTCCAGCGCGCGAGCCGCGACTTCCGAGTCGACGAGCACACTCAAACGCTCGACACGCGACGCCAGCGCCGCGACGCGCGCGAGCTTCTCGCGCGTCGGCGCGATCGGCACGGCGTACGTGATGTCCCGAAATCCATCCGCCGCGAACCTCTCCGCCTCGGCCAGTGTTGAAACAGTGATCGGACCGGCGACGCCGCCGTGTTGAATGCGCCCGATCTCGACCGTCTTGTGCGTCTTCACGTGCGGACGGAACGCGACACCCGAGGAGCGGGCTTTGTCGAGCATGCGGGCGCAGTTGCGCTGCAGCACCGGACGGTCGACGAGAAAGGATGGCGTGGAGAGCTCGGTTAGCATGCTTGGCGACGTGCGGAAGATACTTCACATCGACATGGACGCGTTCTACGCGTCCGTCGAACAGCGCGATGACCCGAGCCTGAAAGGCAAGCCGGTCATCGTCGGCTGGGCGGGCGAGCGCAGCGTCGTCTGCGCCGCGTCGTACGAGGCGCGCAAGTTCGGCGTGCACTCCGCGATGCCCGCGTCGCGCGCAAAGCGCCTCTGCCCGAACGGCGTGTGGCTCACTCCGGACTTCGAACGCTATCGCGCCGTCTCGCGCGACATCCGCGCAATCTTCGAGCGCCACACGCCGCTCGTCGAGCCGCTCTCACTCGACGAGGCGTACCTCGATGTGACGCAAGAACTGACTGGCATTCCCACCGCGACGGAGACCGCGGAGACGATCCGCCGCGAGATTCGCGACGAGACGCACCTCACCGCGTCGGCCGGCGTCGCGCCGAACAAGTTCCTCGCGAAGATCGCCTCCGACTGGCGCAAGCCGGACGGCTGCTTCGTCATTCGTCCGCATCAGGTCGAGCGCTTTCTCGTCACGCTGCCCGTGCGCAAGATTCCGGGCGTCGGCAAGGCGACGGAGGCCATCCTGCGCGAGATGAACATCGAGACGGTCGGCGACCTGCAGCAGTACGAGCAGAAGGACCTGATCGCGCGCTTCGGCAAGTGGGGCACGCGACTGTGGGAGCTCGCGCGCGGCATCGACGAGAGCCCGGTGGAGCCGTCGCGCAAACGCAAGTCGTGGTCGAGCGAGAACACGTTCTCGCAGGACGTGACGCGCGAGGAAGCCGCGACGTGGATCCGCGAGCAGGCGCAAAAGCT
>DATELS010000582.1:0-4537 GCA_035276365.1 Thermoanaerobaculia bacterium | reverse complement strand
CACGTACACGAATCTCCCGCCCGGCAGCTACACGTTCCGCGTCCGCGCCAGCAACAAAGACGGCGTGTGGAACGAGCAGGGCGCCGCGCTCGCGCTGCGCGTGCTGCCGCCGCCCTGGCGCACGTGGTGGGCGTACGCGTTGTACGCGCTGCTCATCGTCGGCTCGATCGCCGCGCTCGTCCGCTCGCGCGTGCGCGCGCTGCATGCGCGTCAACGCGAACTCGAGCAGCTCGTCGCCGTGCGCACGTCCGAGTTGGCGGAGTCCGAGCGCCGCGCGATGGAGGCGAACCAGGCGAAGAGCGTGTTCCTCGCGAACATGAGTCACGAGCTGCGCACGCCGCTCAACGCCGTCCTCGGCTTCTCGCAACTGCTCGAGCGCAGCGCGAGCGTGCGCGGCGACGACCGCACGAGCCTCGACATCATCCGCCGCGCCGGCGAGCACCTCCTCGGCCTCATCAACGATGTGCTCTCGCTCTCGAAAATCGAAGCGGGCCGTCTCACGCTCGACGCGCGTCCGTTCTCATTGCAGTCGATGCTGCGCGGAGTTGAGTCGATGATGCGCGCCCGCGCGGACAAAGCCGGACTCGCACTCGTGACGCGGATCGACGGCGAGCTGCCCGAGGCGGTCACGGGCGACGAAGGCAAACTGCGTCAGGTGCTCGTCAACCTCCTCGGCAACGCCGTGAAGTTCACCGAGCGCGGCACGGTCACGCTGCGCGTGGCGTGGCGCGACGACCGCGCGCGCTTCGAAGTCGAAGACACGGGACACGGGATCGCCGCGTCGGAGCTCGACTCGCTGTTCGAAGCGTTCGTCCAAACCGAGACCGGACGCAAATCGAAAGAAGGGACCGGCCTCGGACTCGTCATCACGCGCGAGATCGTGCGCCTCATGGACGGCGACATCGCCGTGCGCAGCACGCCCGGCGCGGGAACGACGTTCTCGTTCGACGTCGCGTTGCCGCGCGCGGCCGCGCTGCCGCAGGCGGAGGAGGCGAGTCGCGTGATCGCGCTTGCGCAGGGAGAGAAAACGCGACGCATCGTCGTCGCCGACGACACTCCCGAGAACCGCCTCCTCATCCTCCGCCTCCTCGGCTCGGTCGGACTCGAAGTCCTCGAAGCCGCGAACGGCGAAGAGGCGATCCGCGCGTGGGAAAATACGAAGCCGGATCTGATCCTCATGGACCTGCGCATGCCCGTGCTCGATGGACGTGAAGCGACGCGCCGCATTCGCGAGCGCGAAGCCGCGGAAGGCCGCGCGCGCACGCCGATCGTCGCGCTCACCGCGAGCGCGTTCGAGCACGAGCGCGACGAGATCCTGCAATGCGGTGCGGACGATTTCCTGACGAAGCCGTTCCGCGAGTCGCAGCTTTTCGCGATCGTCGAACAGCAGACGGGCGTGCGTTTCGTGCGCGAGACGAACGCACCTGCGCAAGTGCAGACAGGCATGACGCGCGAGAGCGTCGCGCGCCTCACCGCCGAGGAATCCTCGAAGCTGCGCGATGCGCTCGACAGCGGTGCCGTCGATCGCGCGGCTGCCGTCGCCGAGAAAGTCGGTGAACGCGACGCAGCACTCGGACGCGATCTTCTCGCAGAGATTCGTGCCTTCCGCATCGATCGCCTGCTGGATCTTCTCGAAGGAGCGGAGGCGTGAGCGCGACGATCCTCGCCGTCGACGACAATCCGGACAACCTGCTGCTGTTGAGCGGCATCCTGCAGCGCGCCGGCTACGAAGTGCGCGCGGCGAACAGCGGCGCACGTGCGCTGAAGATGCTCGAGCGCGAGGCGCCGGACCTCGTCCTCCTCGACATCAACATGCCGGAGATGGACGGCTACGAAGTGTGCCGCGCGATCAAGGCGAACGCCGCGCTCGCGCCGGTGCCCGTCGTCTTCATCTCCGCGCTCGACGACGTCGTCGACAAAGTGCGGGGCTTCGAAGCCGGCGCGGTTGATTACGTGACGAAGCCGTTCCAGGAAGCCGAAGTTCTGGCGCGTGTCGACACGCAACTGCGCGTGCATCGCCTGCAGCGCGAGCTCGAGAAGCGCAATCGCGAGCTGCTCGCCGTGAACGAGCGCTTGCTGTCCGAGCGGCAACGCACCGCGGAGATGTTCAGCGCGGTCTCGGAGCTGCTGCCCGGTCACGTGCTCGACGACGTGTTTCGCATCGACATGAAGATCGGCGAAGGCGGATTCGGCGTCGTCTATCGCGGCATGGACTTGCGACTCGGGCGTCCCGTCGCGATCAAAGTGCTGCATCCGATCGGCGATCCGAATCGCGTGAAGCGGTTCGAGACCGAGGGGATTGCGGCGTCGCGGGTGAGACACATGAATGCGGTCGAGATCTTCGCCGCGGGACACGCGCAGGGCATCTCGTATCTCGTCATGGAACTCCTGCGCGGCTACTCGCTGCGCTGGCTGATGCAGGAGCACGGGCGCATCGAAGCGAGTCGCGCGGCGAGCATCGCCGTGCAGATCTGCGACGCGCTCACCGCCGCGCACGCCGCGCGCGTCATCCATCGCGACATCACGCCGGCGAACGTCTTTCTGCATCGCACGCCGGACGGCGAGATTGTGAAGGTGCTCGACTTCGGCATCGCGCGTCTCGTGGATGAGGCGACGCCGCGCGGCGAGGGACTCACGGCGATCGGACAAGTCATCGGCACTCCCGAGTACATGTCGCCCGAGCGCCTCCTCGGCGGCACCTACGACGCGAGCGCGGACGTCTACGCGGTTGGCGTGCTCTTGTATCGCATGCTCAGCGGCGGACGTTTGTTCGAGACGCAGTCCTCGCTCGACATCGCCGAGTCCGTTCGATTGCATCTGACGAGTGCGCCGCGTTCGCTCGGAGAAGTCGCGCCGGATGTGCCCGCCGCGCTCGCCGATCTCGCCATGCGCATGCTGGCGAAAGACCCGACGCTGCGTCCGACTTCGCGCGAGGCCGCGGAAGAGCTGCGCGCGTGGTCGCAATCTCAACAGGAGTGAAACAGCGCGCCGCGCGGCACTCGATATAGGCTGTGCGCCTATGAAACTGCTGCGCCCTCTCTCCGCCGTTCTGCTTCTCCTTCTTTCCGCCTCGCTCGCCGCCGAACAAGTGCGTCTCGGCACCGACGTCGTGCCGACGACCGAGTCCGTGCACCTCACCGTCGACCCGCGCAAGGACGACTACACCGGCAACGTTTCCGTGCACCTGCAGGTGAAGAAGGCCACGCCGACGTTTCGCTTTCACGCGCAGGACCTCACGATCGGAACGCTCGAGCTGACGGACGCGAATGGCGCGAACGTCGAAGTCACGCAGGCGCCGGACAAGGAGTCGACGGTGCTCGTCACCGCCGCGAAGCCGCTCGCGCCAGGCACGTACGACCTGTCGATCGAGTTCACGACCAAGTTCAATCGCCAGGCCGTCGGCCTGTACAAGATGACGACGAAAGACGGCGAGCCGTACCTCTTCACGCAGTTCGAGGCCACCGATGCGCGCCGCGCGTTTCCCGCGTGGGACGAGCCGGGCTTCAAGATCCCGTACGAGATGACGGTCACCATCCCGACGCTGTACGACGCGGTGTCGAACACGCCTATCGCGTCGGAGACGAAGAGCGGCGACGCGAAGACGATTCGCTTCGCGAAGACCAAGCCGCTGCCGTCATACCTGATCGCGCTCGCCGTCGGCCAGTTCGACTACACGCCGATCGCGAACCTCGGCCGCCCGGGACGCATCGTCGCGCCGAAGGGACAGGGCGGACTGACGAAGATCGCCGCGGACGTCACGCCGGGCATCGTCGCCGCGCTCGAGAAGTATTTCGGCCAGCCGTATCCGTTCGAGAAGCTCGACCTGATCGCTGTGCCGGAGTATTGGGCCGGCGCGATGGAGAATCCCGGCGCGATCACGTATCGCGACACGGTGCTGCTCATCGATCCGGCGACCGCGACTCCGGGTCAGCGCCTCAACGTCATCCGCATCACGGCGCACGAGCTCGCGCACATGTGGTTCGGCGATCTCGTGACGATGCAGTGGTGGGATGACCTGTGGCTCAACGAGTCATTCGCCGATTGGATGGGCGACAAGATCACGCAGCAGCTCTATCCCGAGTTCGGCAGCGAGACCGCGGAGCTGCAGGGCATTCAGGGAGTGATGAGCGCGGACTCGCGCTCGACGACGGACCCGATCCGCAAAGTGAACGCGACGCCCGAGGAGTCGATGAGGAATGTGGGGGTCGCGTACAACAAGGGGAAGGCCGTGCTCTCGATGTTCGAGAAGTGGATCGGCCCCGACAAGTTCCGCGAAGGCGTGCTCGCGCATCTCAAGGCGCACGCGTGGGGCAACGCGAACGCCGCGGAATTCTTCGCCTCGCTCGGCAAGCACGCGCCGGCCGGCACGTCGGCGGCGATGCAGACGTTCATCGAGCAGCCGGGTGTGCCGCTCGTGAAGGTTGAGATGACGGGACCGAATGAAGTGAAGCTCACGCAGTCGCGCTTCACGAGCGGCGCCGCGGTCGCGGCGGAGTCGTGGCGCATCCCGGTGACGATGCACTACTTCGATGGGAAG
>DATELS010000581.1:0-6273 GCA_035276365.1 Thermoanaerobaculia bacterium | reverse complement strand
GGTGGGGATGATGTTGCCGGTCCAGGCCACGAGGGCGTTGGAGGAGATGGAGAGCGGGTATTCGCGCGTGACGCGCAGCGTGAGCGGCTCGATGGAGGTGGAGATGGCGAAGGAGCCTTTGCCGAAGATCTTCACGACGTCGATCTTGCGCTGGTACGACGCGTCGTAGATCGGCTCGACGCGATAGGTGAGCGAGTCTTCGAGCGCCAGGAGGTTGCTGCCTTCGACGTAGATGAACTCATCGTGGAGGTCGAGCAGGAAGGTCTTGCGGCCTTTCTCGTAGACGAAGATCTTGCCCTGTCCCACGGCCTTGACCAGCGTCTGCGCGGTGGTGCCGAGGAGACCGGACTCCGCGACGAACTTGAGATTCCCCGAGTAGCTCGAGACCGTGCCGCGCTTCACGTGCACGCTGCGCGCGAAGTTGATCTCGAGAAATCCGTTCTCGTGCAGCGTGAACGTTTTCGACGCGCCTTCGATCTTGCGCGCGACGTCGATCTTCTTCGCCTCGACGTGCTGCGGCTCGTCGACCGCATCCTGCAGCTTGCGCGCGGCGGTGACGGCGGCGCTCGTGATGGGCGCGGTCATCTGCACCGCGGGCGCGGGCGGAGGCGGCGGCGCGGGCTTCGGCGTCGGCATCGTGCCGGGCATCGTCGTCGTCGGCAGTTGCTCCGGACGCACTGCCGGGATTTTCTGCGTGGTGTGTGTCTTCGTCGCCGGCGGCTCCGCGGCCGGCATCGGCTTCGTGACCACGGGCCGCATCTCGATCTCGACTTCGCGCACGAGCTTGTCCGCGCCCGCGAAGCGAAGATGCTCGAGCGCGAGTCCGTACTTTTTCTTCTGACGATAGAGGAGGCCGAGGTAGAGGTGTGACTTCGCGTAATTCGGACGGAGCTCGACGGCGCGTCGCAGGAACTGCTCCGCTTCTTCCTGCTTGCCCTGCTTGAACAGAATGAGTCCCAGGTTGGAGTGGAGGATGAAGACGTTCGGGTTCTCCGCGATCAGTCTCCGGTAGATGACCTCCGCCTCGGGGAACGCGTTGGTTTTGAAATACACGAGGCCGAGGAGATTGAGCACGTCGGCGTCGTCAGGACGCAGTCGTTGCGCCGCCTCCAGCTCCCTCCGCGCCTCGGCATACCGCCCCTCCTGGAACGCCTCGCGCCCGCGGTTGTAGTGGAGAAGAAAGACGCCCTGATCGAAAGGCGGCGCCATTGCCGGTTCACGCTCAGGCATGCGGCGGCGATTGTACAGCGCCCGGTCGGGCGACCTCAGTGCTGACCCAGGAATTTGACACCGGGCAGCAACGCGACCGCGACGGGCGGAACCATGCCCGCGCCGAAGCCGCCTTTGAGTTTCGCGCCGCTTTTGCGTCCCGCGAACGCGACGGCACCGCCGCTTCCGTACGGACGACCGTGATACACGGTCATCGCGCGCACGACGTACTCCGACGTCTCGTCATACGGCGGAATCCCGCCGTACTTCATCACCGCGTTCTCGCCCGCGTTGTACGCGGCGAGCGCGCGGCGCAGATCGTCGTTGAAGAGGCGCGTGAGATACGCGAGGTAACGCACGCCGCCGTGGATGTTCTGCTCGGGGTCATGAATCTTCGTGACGCCGAAGCGCCGCGCGGTCTCGGGCATGAGCTGCATCAGTCCGCGCGCGCCTTTGTTCGACACGCACAGCGGATTGAAGTCCGACTCGACCTGGATCACCGCGCGGACGAGGGTCGCATCGACGCCGTACTTTGCCGAATAGCGCTCGATGATCGGGTCGTACTTGGAGCGGCGGTCATGCCGCTTCGCGAGCCAGTCGAGGTTCGAGCCGCCGCCGTTCCGCGAGGAGTTGCCGACGTTGTAGATGACTTTCTTTCCGTCGCGCTTGATCGCGAGACGCACGTCCGACGCGAACGCGGACGCAGCGACAAACACGGAAAGGACGACGCAGGTGAAACGCATCTGCCGAAGATCGTAGCATGGCCCCTATGTCGCTGAATGCATTCCGACCGATCCAGAACGAAGTCGACGCGTGGATCTCGCAGTTCGAGGAAGGCTACTTCGCGCCGCTGCCGATGCTCGCGCGACTCACGGAAGAAGTGGGCGAGCTCGCGCGCGTCCTCATGCACAAATACGGCGGCAAGAAGCCGAAGGAAGGCGAAGCCGCGGGTGACGTCGGCGAAGAGATCGCGGACGCGATGTTCGTCCTCATCTGCCTCGCGAACTCACTCGACATCGATCTCGACGCGAAGTTCGCGGAGATGATGGAGAAGTATCGCGTGCGCGACGCGGAGCGGTGGACGAAGAAGAGTTAACGATTGCACATCGCGTACGCCTCGCGGAACGTCGGATTCTCGATGAGCGCGCGGTTCACTTCGAAGTAGCTGCGCACGACGTCGTTCGTCTGCAACAGTCGGCGGCGCAGATCGATGGCGATCTCGCGCCAGAACTTTGCGGCCGCGGCGGGTTTCGCGCGCAGGAACTCGGCGAGGTCGTTCATCGAGATCGACAGCACGTCCGTCTCCGTCACCGCGCGCAGTGTCGCCGAGGCGACGCCGTCTTCGATGATCGAGAGCTCGCCGAACGTCTGGCCCTCGACGAGATCGCACAGCGGCACCTCGCGTTCGTGCACCTGTCGCGTCACGCGGATGCGTCCCGTGCGCACGATGTGCAGCGCGCGGTTCGCGTTGCCCTCCTGCAGGATCACGTCGCCCGGCGCGAAGTGCGAGCGATGCACCGCGCGGGCGAGATGCTCGAGCTCGTCCGCGTCGAATTCGACGAAAAGCGTCACATTCCTCAGAAATTCGCGTTCCGGCACGACGTGCTCCGTTTTTGCGCTATCATTGATGCATCCAAAAAGGAAGAAAACTCGGTCTCGCCGCTCACGAAGAGTAGCGCGGGCGGCTTGGCCATTCAATCAACGGTCCACGAGCCCCAAGGAGACGCTATGGACGGCCTGTTGCGTGCGCTCATCAAAACGGTGCGACGCCGCCTCCGCGCGGATGAGGAAGTGACGGTCGAGGCGGTGACGAAAGAGCTCGGATACACCCGCCAGTACATCTCCGGCCGTTTTCACCGCATCACGGGACGTCTCCTCAGCCACTTCTTGAAAGAGAAGCGTCTCGAGAAGGCGGCGCGTCTGCTGAAGGGCGGAAACATCCGCGTCTCGCAGGTCGCGCGCCGCTGCGGGTTCGACTCGGAGAACTACTTCCGCCAGCAGTTCCGTCAGCGCTACGGAATGTCCCCGCGACAGTTCCGCGCGAACGGAACGCTGCGCGGCGCTCCGCGTCGTCCCGCGATCGCACTCGCGACCGCCTAAGACGCGTAGCCCGCTTCGATCCACAGATAGCGAAGCGTATTCGCGTCGAATGCGCGTGTGCCCAGCGCATACCGCGCAAACGTCATCGCGCGCCGCAGCGCGGACTGCGCCCTCGCCTTCTCCGCCAGATGCCTGCGATGCTCGTCCGCGCTCGCGAACGTGACCGAGCGCAGCATGCTCTCCAGCCGCACGACCGTTCCCTGCACCGCGAGCTCGCCGCGACGCAGCAGGTGCCGCCGATGCACGAGTCGCAACTCGCCATCATCGCGTCCGATGCGCAGCGGCTTCCCCGCGTACCAGGGAATCGCGCGGATGCGAAAGCCCCACGCCGTTCCCGCGCCCGCCGCGCGCACGATCTCGAGCGCGAGCGGATCGTCGATGACCTCGCGCTCGCGCAGGATGAGGATCCAGTCCGCGGTCGCGGCGTCGATTGCACGATTGAGCTCCGCGCGATGCGCGTCGAGCGGATCGCGCGGCGCGACGTCGAGGACGAGCTGCTCGATGTGCTCGAAGTGTTTCGTCAGCGCCACCAAATCCTCGGCATGCACATGTCCGAGCGTGACGACCGAGAGACGCACGACGCACTACTCTCCGAGGTCTTCGCGGATGCGGACGATGCGGGTGGCGCGGCCGGTCGTCTCGTCCACGTCCACCATCGCGCCGGAGAGGCGGATGTCGCGCTTCGCCACCTCGAGCTTGCGCGGCGTGTTCATGAGAAAGCGATGCAGCGCCTCGTCCGGACGGAAGCCGATCACCGAGTCATACGCGCCCGTCATGCCGACGTCCGTCTGATACGCCGTGCCGTTCGGGAGAATGCGCTCATCCGCGGTCGGCACGTGCGTATGCGTGCCCAGAACGGCGGAGACGCGGCCATCGAGATAGCGACCCATCGCCTGCTTCTCCGACGTCGCCTCGCCGTGGATGTCGACGAGGATCACTTTCGCCGAGTCGGCGATCTCCGCGAGCTCGCGATCCGCGCAGTAAAACGGATTGTCGATCGGCGGCATGAAGACGTTGCCCATGAGCTGCAGCACCGCGACGTTCACGCCTCCCGCCGTCTGCCGGATCACTTTGCCCTTGCCGGGGTTCCCGGGCGGATAGTTCGCCGGACGCACGACGTGCGGGTAATGCTCGTAGTTGTCGACGAAGTCCTTCTTGTCCCAGATGTGATTGCCGGAGGTGTACGCGTTGATCGGCAGATCCGACAACTCTTCCATGATGGCTTCGGTCACGCCGAAGCCACCCGCGGCGTTCTCGATGTTGACGATCGTGAAGTCGATCCTCTCCCGATCGACCACCGTCTCGAGCTTCTGATGCAACGCGCGCCGGCCGGGCTGGCCGACGACGTCGCCGATGTAGAGGAGCCTAATCACGAGCTATTTCGCAAACTCCGTCGCGCGCATCTCTCGAATCACCGTCACCTTGATCTGTCCCGGATACTGCAGCTCGCTCTCGATCTTGCGCGCCACATCCTTCGAGAGCCAGATCGACTGCTCGTCGGTG
Source organism: Thermoanaerobaculia bacterium (assembly GCA_035276365.1). Taxonomy (GTDB): domain Bacteria; phylum Acidobacteriota; class Thermoanaerobaculia; order Gp7-AA8; family Gp7-AA8; genus QHVT01. The sequence goes on along the minus strand of DATELS010000581.1, from coordinate 1,461 downwards.
ATCTTCTCCGAGTTCACGATGATGCGAAGCTCGCGCCCTGCCTGAATGGCGAAGCTCTTCGAGACGCCGTCCATCGCATTTGCGATCGACTCCAGTCGCTCGAGGCGATGCACGTAGTTCTCGAGGATCTCGCGGCGCGCGCCGGGACGCGCGGCGGAGAGCGCGTCCGCGGCGTTCACGAGCACGGCCTCGACGGTCGTCGGATCGTAGTCGCCGTGGTGGCACTCCATCGCGTGAATGATCTCGCGCTTCTCGCCGTACTTCTCCAGCACCTGGCGTCCGAGCTCGAGGTGTGTGCCTTCCATCTCGCGATCGATCGCCTTGCCGATGTCGTGTAGCAGACCGCCGCGCTTCGCGATCGTGTCGTTCACGCCGAGCTCCACGGCCATCAGCGCCGCGAGCTGCGCGACTTCGAGCGAGTGCACGAGCACGTTCTGTCCATACGACGTGCGGTAGCGGAGACGCCCGAGGAGCTTGAGGATCTCGGGATGAAGATCGGTGAGGCCGATCGAGAAAGCCGCGGCCTCGCCTTCCTCGAACAGTTTCTGGTCGAGCTCCTGCCGCACTTTCTCGACGAGCTCCTCGATGCGCGCGGGATGGATGCGTCCGTCCTGCATGAGGCGCTCGAGGGAGATGCGGGCGATCTCGCGGCGGATGGGATCGAAGCCGGAGAGGATGACCGCTTCCGGCGTGTCGTCGACGATGAGGTCGACGCCGGTCGCGAGCTCGAGCGCGCGGATGTTCCTTCCCTCGCGTCCGATGATCCTTCCCTTCATATCCTCGGACGGCAAGTCGACGACGGAGACCGTGTTCTCCGCGACGTAGTCCGAGGCCATGCGCTGGATGGCCATGCCGAGGATCTTCTTCGCTTTCTGATTTCCGAGCTCGACGGCTTCGCTCTCGATGCGCTTCATGATGTTCGCCGCTTCGAGCTTCGCTTCGTTCTCGATGCCGCGAATCAGCTCGCGCTTCGCCTCGTCGACGGTGAGACCAGCGACCTGTTCGAGGCGGTGGCGCTGCTCTTCGATGAGCGAGTCGAGCTCCGACTCCTTCGCCTCGACGCGTTTCTCGCGGTCATTGAGGCTGCGGTCGCGCTTCTCGACCTCGGCGATGCGGCTCTCGACCTGCTGCGTCTTCTTGTCGAGTCCTTCTTCTTTCTGCTGGAGCCGCTTCTCGACCGACTTGATCTCGTCGCGGCGCTGCTGCGCCTGTTTGTCGAACTCGGAGCGCATCTGCAGAAGCTTTTCTTTCGCTTCGAGATCCGCTTCCTTGACGCGCGAGCTGGCCTGCTTCGTCGCGTCCTGAATGATGCGCTCGCCGGCGCGGCGCGACTCTTCGAGCTGCGCTTCCACGCGCTTGCGAGAGATCGCTGCCCAGAGGAGAGCCAGCACGACGGCCACGCCGATTCCGACGCCGGCCGCGATCAAGACTTGGATGATGTTCAAACCGCACCTCCGCAAG
>DATELS010000580.1:0-14248 GCA_035276365.1 Thermoanaerobaculia bacterium | reverse complement strand
CGACGCCGCAGCAAGTCGCGCAGCAGCCCGCGCCCACGCCGCAGCCGGTGGCGGAGACTCCGCGCCCGACGCCGCAGCCGGTGCAGCAGCCGCCGCAGGAAACGCCGGCGGAGACGCGTCCCGCGCCGCAGCAGCAGCCGGCGAACGAGTCGCGCGTCCGCGAAGGCGATCTCGTTCCGGTCGGCACCGAAGGTCTCGTCGCGCCGCGCGTGTTGCGCCGCGGCACCGTGACGTATCCCGCGGTCGCGCGCATGCAGAAGATCGAAGGCACGGTGATCACGAGCGTCCTCGTCTCGGAGACGGGACAGGTGCTCGAGGTCCGCATCCTGCGCGGCGTCAATCGCCCGGTCGGCCTCAACGAAGCCGCCGAACAAGCGATGCGCCGCTCGACGTTCGCCCCCGCGACCAAAGACGGAGTCCGCGTCCGCTCGTGGGTGACCGTCCCGGTGGAGTTCAAGTTGTGATCAAAAACGAAGTTGGCCAACTGCCAACCGATGGAGGAATGAAATGGCGGTTCTGACCGACCAGCAGCGCAAGTTTTACGAGACCTCGCTTCAGGTGACGAAGCAGGAAGTGAATGATCTGAAGGATCAGATCGAGGAAGAGCTCTCGAAGGTGAAGGACCGGATCGCGGAGCTGCAGGCCGCGATCAACGCCTCGAAGCAGATGTACGCCGCCGCCTGCGCCCGCCTCGGCATGCACAACGACATGGAAGACGAAGAGGGCGGAGAGTCGTAAGTCGCCGCGCCTTCTTCGCGCGACGCATCGAGACCGCGGCGAAAGCCGCGGTTTTGCTTTCTTGTAGGATTCGCGAATGCTCATCCCCGCCGAACGGCTGCACATCGGATCCGGTCCGCAGATCCTTCCCGGCTGGACGAACGTCGACAGCAAACCGTACCCCGGCGTCGATCACGTCCTCGACGTGACGCGCGCGTTCCCGTTCACCAACGTCCGCTTCATCTTCGCCGAGCACTTCATCGAGCACCTCGAGTACTCCGACGCGCTCGCGTTTCTCCGCAACTGCCGCGCGGTGCTCGCCGACGACGGCGTGCTGCGCATCTCGACTCCGAATCTCGACTGGGTTTGGATCACGCAGTATCACTACGGCAACTGGAGCTCGACCGCGCAGCAGATCCAGGACTGCTTCGGCATCAACAAAGGCTTTCACGGCTGGGGGCACCGCTTCCTCTACAACATGGCCGTGCTGACCGAGACGCTGCACGACGCGGGCTTCGCGCATGTGACGCCGTGCGAGTACGGCGCGAGTGCGCACGACGCGCTGCGCGAGCTCGAGCGGCATGAGAAGTATCTCGACACGCCGGAACTGCCGCACATCATCATCGCCGAGGCGACGGGGAGGCGTGGGGAAGGAACGCAGATGCTCGAGCCGTCGCGCGGCGAGTATCTCTCCGCGGTCGCCGACGCATGAGACGCGCGCTTCTCTTCGTCGCGCTTGTGATCATCGCGTGCAGCAAAGAGCCCGCGCAGCGCGCGACGATCAAAGATGATCTGCAGCGCGACGTCGCCGTGCCGCGCCGCGTGCGGCGCATCGTCACGCTCGCGCCGAACTTGACGGAGATGGTGTTCGCGATCGGCGCGGGCGAGCGCGTCGTCGGCGTCGACGACTCGTCGAACTTTCCCGCCAGCGCGAAGTCGCTGCCGAAGGTCGGCGGCATGCAGCCGAACATCGAGAAGATCGCCGCGCTCAAGCCGGACCTCGTGATTGCATCGACGGAAGGGAATCATCCGAACCTCGTCCCCGCGCTCAGCGCGGCGGACATTCCGCTGTACGTCGTGCGCACCGATCGTCTCGCGGAAGTGACGACCGCGATGCGACGCCTCGGCAAAGTGCTCGACGCGCCGCGCGGCGAGCAGGCCGCGCGCGCGCTCGACAACGAGATTCGCGCGCAGCGCCGCACGCGCGCGCATCCGAAGCGCATCCTGTTCGCCGTGTGGACCGATCCGCTGTACGTCGCCGGCACCGGCACGTTCACGCACGACATCTTCGCGCTCGCGGGTGCACAGAATGCGGTGCAAGTCAGCGGCTGGCCACAGTACTCGCTGGAGACGCTCGTCGCGTCGCCGCCCGACCTCATTCTCTATCCGCGCGGCGCGGTCACGCCGCAGCAGATGGACGCGCTGCGCCAGCGCGCGCCGGGCGTGAAGGCGGAGATCGTCGCCGTCGATGAGGACATCTTTCAGCGCCCCGGACCGCGCGTCGCGCAGGCGGCGAAGGCGCTCAATGCGATACTGGACGCACGCGGAGGTCGCTCATGACGTCTCGGTTCCATCTCGCCCAGGTCAACATCGCACGCATGCGCGCGCCGATCGACGGTCCGGTGATGGCCGGCTTCGTCGCGCGGCTCGAGGAGATCAACGCGCTCGCGGATCGCAGTCCCGGCTTCGTGTGGCGCCTGCAGACGGACGAGGGCGACGCGACGTACCTCCGCCCGTTCGACGACGAGCGCATCATCGTGAACATGTCGGTGTGGGAGTCGGTCGACGCGCTAAAGAACTTCACCTATCGCACCGCGCACGCGGAACTGCTGCGCTCGCGCAAGGATTGGTTCGAGCATTTCGACGGCGCGTTCCTGGCGATGTGGTGGGTGCCCGAGGGGCATCGGCCGAGCATCGATGAGGCGAAGAAGCGGCTCGCGCATCTCGACGCGCACGGACCGTCGCAGTACGCGTTCACGTTCCGCACGGTGCAGCCGCCCGACGACTCGTTCCTCGCCGCGTTCGACTGGTCCGTCTTCGAGCCGTGTCCCGCGCTCTGATTCGCGCGACGCTGCTGCTCGCGATTCTTCTCGCGGTCGCGATCGCGCTCGCGGTCACATTCGGCTCCGCGCATGTGGCGTGGAACGACGAGACGGGCCGCATGATCCTGCTGCGCATCCGCTTGCCGCGCGTGTTGCTCGCCGCGGCGATCGGCGCGACGCTCGCCGTTGCGGGCGTGACCTTCCAAACGCTTCTCCGCAATCCTCTCGCCGACCCGTTCATCCTCGGCGTCTCCGGAGGCGCGGCCGCGGGCGCTGCGATCGCGACGGCGTTTCGCTGGACGCGCTTCCCCGGCATGGTCCCGATCGTCGCGTTTCTCGGCGCGTGCGGCGCGACCGCCGCGGTGTTCCTGCTCGCGCGCCGCCGCGATCACACCGATCCGACCCGTCTGTTGTTGTCGGGTCTCGTGCTCAATGCGTTTTTCTCCGCGGTGATCCTGATCTCGTTCGCGCTCTCGCGTTCCGCCGATCTCACCGCGGCGCTGCGTTGGATGATGGGGACGCTGTTCGGCGCGACCTGGACGAGCGTCGCGCTGCTGTCGTCGCTGCTCATCGCGTCGATGATCGTGCTCGCGTTTCTCGCGAACGATCTACGCATGCTCGCGTTCGGAGAAGAGGACGCGCAGTCGCGCGGCGTGAACGTTGAGCGCGTGAAGTTCATCGGCTTCGCGACCGCGTCGATCGTCACCGGCGCCGCGGTCGCGGTGAGCGGCATCATCGGCTTCGTGGGATTGCTCGTGCCGCATCTCATCCGCATGGTGTGGCGCCGCGACTTTCGTTTTCTGCTCCCGCTGTGCGCGCTGGGCGGCGCGACGCTCGTCGTGACGTCGGACCTTTTGTCGCGCGTTGTCGTCACCACCGCCGAGCTTCCGATCGGCGCGTTCACCGCCGTCCTCGGCGTTCCGTTTTTCCTCTCGCTGTTGCGGAGGTCGTCGTGATGCTCGCGCTGCGCGATGTCTCCTACGCGTACGCCGAGGCGGCGGCGATTCGCGAGGTGACGCTGACGATCGAGAAGCAACAACTCATCGCCCTCACCGGCCCGAACGGCTCCGGCAAATCGACGCTCCTCAAGCTCATGGCGCGCGTGTACGCGCCGCAGCGCGGCGCGATCGAGCTCGACGCGAAGCCGCTCGCGCAGTGGCCGGCGAAGGAGTACGCGAAGCTCGTCGGCTATCTGCCGCAGGATCCCGATCCCTCGTTTCCCATGCGCGCGATCGACGTCGTGCTCTCCGGACGCGCGCCGTATCTCGCGCGCTTCGCGTGGGAGAGCGATCGCGATCGCGAGGAGGCGCAGCGCGCTCTCGCGCTCTGCGACGCGGAGCATCTCGCCGATCGCTACTTCGACGAGATGAGCGGCGGCGAGCGCAAGCGCGTGTTTCTCGCGCGCGTGCTCGCGGGCACGCCGCGCCTCATCCTCCTCGACGAGCCGCTCGCCGCGCTCGACCTCTCGCACGTGCAGCAATTCGCGAAGCTGCTGCGCGACGTCGTCGATCGCACCGGCTGCACCGTCATCTTCGCCGCGCACGATTTGAATTGGGCGGCAGCGCACAGCGATCGCATGCTCGTGATGCAGAACGGCATGCTCGCGCTCGACGCCGCACCCGACGCGGTGATGCGACCCGACGTCATGCGCCAGTACTTCGGTTTCGAAGCGGAAACAGTAGCCGCGTCCGGAAGGACGTGGATCGTGCCGCGGTAAACGCGAGGAAACGCGCGCGCGTCCAACGCGCATGAAACGCCTCGCTCTTTTCTCCGCGCTCCTCGTGCTCGCCGGCACTCCGCGCGAGCGCGCACAGCACGCGCTCGACCGCCTCGCATTCGGCACGCGTCCCGGCGACGTCGAGCGCGTGCTCGCGATCGGCGTCGATCGCTGGATCGAGCAGCAGTTGCATCCGGAGCGCATCGACGATCGCGCGGTGGAGTCGCGCATCGCGAGCTACGACACACGCGTCGACATCCCATCGCGCGACGCGCTGAAGAACGACAAACAGATGCTGCGTCGCGCCGCGCGGCAAGCGGTCGGCAATCTGTCCGCCCAGCGCATCCTGCGCGCGGCGGAGTCGGAGCGGCAGCTCAACGAAGTGATGGTCGACTTCTGGATGAATCACTTCAACGTGTTCGCCGGTAAGAATCTCGACCTCTTCCTCATCGCGTCGTACGAGCGCGACACGATCCGCCCGCGCATCTGGGGCCGCTTCGAGGACCTGCTGATGGCGACGGCGAAGTCGCCGGCGATGCTGGTCTACCTCGACAACGCGCGCTCGCGCAACGGCGCGATCAACGAGAACTACGCGCGCGAGATCATGGAACTGCACACACTCGGCGTGGACGGAGGCTACACGCAGCAGGACGTGACCGAGCTCGCGCGCGTGTTCACGGGCTGGAGCATCTCGCGCCCGCAAGGCGACTCGGTCGACTTCGTCTTCCGCCGCGCGCTTCACGATCCCGGCATGAAGCGCGTCCTCGGCGTCACACTGAGTAACGGCGGCATCGACGAAGGCGAGCGCATGATCCGCTTCCTCGCGAAGCAGCCCGCGACCGCGCGTCACATCGCGACGAAGCTCTGCCAGCGACTCGTCACCGACGATCCGCCGCGCGCGCTCGTCGACCGCGTCGCGAAACGCTTCCTCGACACAAACGGCGATCTGCGCGCGACGGTGAAGGCGGTGATCGACGCTCCCGAGTTCTGGAATCCGCGCAACATGCGCGCGAAGACGAAGTCGCCGTTCGAGTACGCGATCTCCGCGGTGCGTGCGGCCGGCGCGACGATCGAGAATCCGCTGCCGCTCGCGCGCGAGCTGAAGAACATCGGCGAGCCGCTCTACTTCTCGCAGCCGCCGACCGGCTACTCGGACGCGGCGGAGACGTGGTCGAACAGCGGCGCGCTCGTGGCGCGGCTCAACTTCGCGACGGCGCTCGCGAACAACAAGATGCCGGGCGTGCGCGTGACGACGCGCGACGCGGTCGCGCTGGCGAAGCAGCTCGGCGGACCGGAGTTTCAAAAGCAATGAACCGCCGCATCTTTCTCAAGTCCTCCGGCCTCGCCCTCCTCGGCACCGCGATCACGCCGCACGTCTTCGCGCGCATGGCGCAGGCATCGTCGACGCGCGGCAAGAAAGTGCTCGTCACGATTTTCCAACGCGGCGCGGTCGACGGGTTGAACATGATCGTGCCGTACGGCGAGCGCGCGTACGCCGCGGCGCGTCCATCGATCGGACTCGCGAAGAGCGACGTCCTCGATCTCGACGGTTTCTTTGGTGCACATCCTTCGTTGCAGTCCCTGATGCCGTTCTGGAAGGACCGCTCGCTCGCGATCGTGCACGCGGCCGGCAGTCCCGACGCCACGCGCTCGCACTTTGACGCGCAGGACTTCATGGAGTCGGGCACGCCCGGTGTGAAGTCGATGAGCGACGGCTTTCTCACGCGCGTGCTCGCATCGGAGAAATCGAAGTCGCCGCTGCAGTCGGTCGCGATCTCGTCGTCGACACCGCGCATCCTCGCGGGCTCGCAGGCGATCGTGACGAACGACATCGCGCGCTACGCGAACGCGCCGTCGACGGAGCTGTTCGCGTCGATGTATCCCGAGGCGTTCGAGGCGGGGAAGGTGTTGAAGGGGATGCGCGCGACGAACGACGCGAGCTATCCCCGCGGTCCGCTCGGCGATGCGCTGCAGCAGATCGCGCGCATCATCAAGAGCGACGTCGGACTGGAGATCGCGTTCGCGGACGTCGGCGGTTGGGACACGCACGCGGCACAGGGCGGCAAGGACGGCCAGCTCGCGAACAACCTCCGCCTCTTCTCCGATGCGATCGCCGCGTTCGCGAAGGATCTCGGCTCGCGCATGAGCGACGTCGTGCTCGTGACGACGTCGGAGTTCGGCCGCACGGTGCACGAGAACGGGAACCGCGGCACCGATCATGGTCACGCCACGGTGATGCTCGCCCTCGGCGGCAACGTGAGCGGCGGCAAGGTGCACGGCAAGTGGCCGGGACTGGATCGCGCGCAACTCTTCGAAGGACGCGACCTCGCGGTGACGACGGACTTTCGCGACGTCTTCGGTGAAGTCCTCACCAAGCACCTCGGCGTCAACTCGCTGGCGACGGTGTTTCCGCGCTACGCGCCGAAAGCGCCAGGCGTGATGGCAGCCTGACGAGCGACAGCGACGCGCCGGTGATGCCGAGGAGTGCGCAGGTGAACCAGAGCGCGGGGCTGCTGCGCTCATAGATCATCGAGCCGAGCGTCGGTCCGACGAGCATGCCCGCGGACCACGTGAAGTGCCACAGGCCCATGTAGCGTCCGCGGTAGCGCTCGGGCGCGAGCGACGTCACGTAGGTCGCGGTCACCGGCGCGTAGATCATTTCGCCGAGCGTCCAGACGACGACGGTCGCGGCGAGCGCGGGAACGCTGACCGCGAGACCCGTGAGCGCGACGCCGATTCCCGCGAGCGCGTAGCCGAGGGCGATGAGCGCGCGCATCGGTTTGCGTTGTGTCCATGACGTGAGCGCGAGCTCGAACAGCACGATCATCACGCCGTTGATCGAGAGCAGCGTGCCGTACGTCGCGGGTGAGTAGCCGAGTCGCGAGATGTGCACGGGATACGTCGAGTGCAGTTGGAACTCGACCCACGTGATGCAGAGCGTCGCGGCGAGGAAGATCATGAACGCGCGATCGCCGAGGGCGTAGCGAAGTCCCTCCGCGCCTTTTTCTTCGCTCGCTTTCGAGCGGAGGCCGTGCGGCAGCGCGAGCAGCGCGACGGTGCCGAAGACGACGGACGTCGCGGCGTCGCCGAGAAAGACGTAGACGAAGGAGCGGTCGGCGAGAAAGCCGGCGATGATGGGACCGCACGCGAAGCCGAGGTTGATGGCGAAGCGATACATGCCGAAGGCGGCGATGCGCTGCTCCGGCGCGACGAGATCGCCGATGAGCGCCGTCGCCGCGGGACGGTACATCTCGGTGACGATGCCCGCGACGCACGACAGCGCGAGCAACATGGGCAATGTGTGCGCCTGCGCGAGCGCGACCATCGCGATCGCGGAGAGATACATCGACAGCGCGATGGTGTGACGCCGCCCGATGCGATCCGCGAGATGCCCGCCGATCATCGACGCGAGCGTGTGCCCCGCGCCGTACGCGCTGACCGCGAACCCCGCCTGCATCGGCGAGTACCCCTGCCGCGTCATGTAAATCGCCAGAAACGGCATGACGAACGTGCCGAAGCGATTGATGAAGGTTCCCGCGAAGAGAATCCAAACGGGGCGGGGGAGGGCGCGGAGATTCTGGCGGAGAGTGAGCATGGGGAGTTCAAATCATCGCGACGGCGCGATGATGTCGATCGACGGAAAGTATGTGCGATAACGCTGTGGATCGCGCGTCAGGAGACGAAGACCGGAGATCGCGGCGTGCGCACCGATGTAGAAATCAGGCAGTGGCGCGGAACGCTTTCCGCCGCGGCGCCGATAGGCGAGAAACGCCTTTCCAGCGAGAAACGCTGATTCATACGGCAAATCAAGACGTTTGAAATCGCTCGCCGGGAGCAGGTCTTCGAGCTGTTCGATCGCTGCAAATCCAACAGAGACTTCCGCGTAGATGATCGGGTTGATCGCGAGTGTCGCCTCGTCGGCTGCGCGAGCCAGCGCATCGGAGGACCAGTCCAACCACAGCGGATCATCGGTCACAACGTCGAGAATGACGTTGCTGTCGACAAGGGTGATCATTCGCTACTTGCGTGTCAGCGAAAGGATCTCATCGGTCGACATACGGACCGTAGCCGTTCCCTTCAGACGCTGAACGAGGGCTTCGCCGCGCGTGCGCCGTTTCGGCGTGGCCGCTTTGACGAGTTGCACAGCGTTACGCCGGACGACGAACTCCACCTCCGTGTCCGGGAGGAGTCCGAACCGCTCGCGGATTTCCTGGGGAATCGTGACTTGACCTTTCGAGGTGATTCTCATGAGCTTTGTCCTTACTCTTACCAGTAAGGATACTCCTCGACGGTCCCTAAATCAGCTCCGGCAACGCGCGCAGAAACCGCTCGACGATCGCGGCGTCGAACTGCGTGCCCGCGCCTTCGCGCAGGCGCTTCGTTGCTTCATCGCGCGAGATCGGGACCTGGTACGAGTGGCGCGCGGTCATCGCGATCCAGGCGTCGGCGACTTGCAAGATGCGCGAAGCGATCGGGATCTGTTGTCCGCTCATGCGGCTCGGGTAGCCTTTGCCGTCGACGCGCTCATGATGGCGGAGCACGGCTTGCGCGACGTCGGCGCCGAGGAGCGGTTCGACGAGCGCGGCGCCGACGACGGGATGCTCCGCGATGCCGCGCAGCTCCTCGGTCGTCAGCGTCAGGCGTTTGTGGAGGCGCTCGTGGTCGAGGAGGCGCAGCCCCGCGTCGTGCACGAGCGCGGCGAGGCGCACCGTCTCCACCTGCGCCGGCGGCAGCTCCATCAAACGCGCGAGCTTCTGCGCGAGCACCGACACCTCGCGGCTGTGCTCCACGAGGTCGGGGAACTTTTGAAAGTCCGGCTCGAGTAGATACTCCGCGATCGCATCGCGATCCTTGCGACTCGACGCTGACGCGATCGCCGACTCCATCGCCAGCTCGAGCTGCCGCAGGAAACGCTTGAGCGCGCGTTGCGCGACGACGTCCGGCGGACGCTCGAACGCGAACGTCAGCACGAGTCCTTCGATCGACTGCACCGTGACCGGCGCGCTCACGATCGGCGCGAGATTCACGAGCGGCGGCGCGTTCATCGCGAACGGATAGCTGACCTGCGGATGCGTCACCGGCCGCAGTTGATTCGTGCGTTTCAGCCACGTCTCGAGATGCGTCTGCAGCTTCTCCATCGCCGCGTCAGTGACGGTCGACGTCGCGACGACGAGCTGCGGATTGTTGATGTGGCCGATCGCGCTGAAGCACGCGAGCACCGCGCCCGGAATTGCGAGCGCCGCGGGGAGCAGCAGCCGCACCGGCTCGAGATCATCGTCGCTGAGCACGTGCTTGTTCACACTCTGCTGCACGAGCTGCCGCTTCGCCATGAGCTGCCGGGCCGACTCGACCGCCTTCAGCGCCTCGTTCGAAAAGAACTGTCCACGCGAGATCGGCGGCGGCGCAATCATCGGCGCGGCCGTTGGCGCCGGTGTCGAAGGAGCAACCGGTTCGTCGACGAGCGCGATCGGCGCGAGTCCGAACAGCTTGTTCGCGGCGAGCACCTTCAGCATCTGGTCGGCGATGTTGCGCGCGGCGTTCACGTCGTTCGGCTCGAACGGCTTCTTGCCCGCCTTGTCGCGCATGTCGATGAAGCCGACGAGACGCCCGCGCGAGAAGAGCGGCGTCGCGAGCAAACGATCCGTCCCTTGTCGAAAGAGAATCTCCGCGAGTCGCTGATCGGCGCCGAGTCCGTTGACGATGAATGGATCGCGCTTCACGTGCAGACGATCGACGAGATCGTCGTTGCCGGTCACCGTCTTCCGATCCGCGGCGTTGAACTGGTAGCTCGTCACGATCTCGTACGTCTTCTGACTGAGATCGTGCGTCGACGACAAATACAGCGCGGCCTTCGTCGCCTGCACATGCTCCACGCAGCCGTACAGGACCTGCTTGAGCTGCGCTTCGATCGACTTGAGCTCGGGGAGCATGGAGTGATTTTACGTCTTCACTCGAATTCGAACCGCACGCGCAGGCGCGCGTGGCCGAGGAGCGCGCCGAGGATGGCGCCGCTCGTGTTCCAGATGACGTCGTTCACGTCCGCGACGCGCGAGGGGAGGAAGTATTGCCAGCCTTCAATGCACAACGAGAACGTGAGGCCGAGCAGGATCGTGAGGACGTACGTCTGCAGCGTCGGACGATCGACGCTGTACAGAAGAATGAAGAGGAAGAAGCCCCACGGCATGAACAGCAGAATGTTCGCGACCATCGGCACGACGAGGACGGCGAGGATGTGCGTCGAGATCGGACGGCTGCCGAGGCGACGGGCGAGGTAGCGGATGTCGTCGAAGGGGATGGGATCGAGGTTCGCGTAGCTCTTGCCCGACATCCATACCGTGATCGCGACGATGACGACGGTGGTCACGCCGAGGAGGAGGAAGGTCCACGGTTTGCGGATGACGACGTCGCGGGGCACGTCGGGAGTGTACTGGACGCTCAGTTCGGCAGCGGCGTGTTGTAGTAGAACATCGCCGTCACGCGCTCGGACGAGCGCGGGAAATCCGCGGGCAGCGCGTTGAGCGGCGACGACAGCTCGATCGCCTTCTTCGCCGCGAAGTCGTACGGCGGCGCGCCGGAGCTCTTCAACACCGTGACGTCCGTGATGTGGCCGTCGCGATGAATCGTGAAGCGGATCGTGGCCACGCCCTGCAGTCCCGTGCGGATGATCTGCGGCATGTTCGCGTACCAGTTCACGCGAATCTTGCTGACCATCGACTGCGCGTAGTCGCCCCAGTCGTACCACTGCGTCTCGAACGAGAGCGGTCCCTGCTCCGCGAGTCCCTTGTCGCCGCCCGTGCCGGGATTCTCGAGCTCCGGTCCGTCGCCGCCGCCGAGGGAGGCGACTTTGCGGACGTCGCGAATGGCGGAGCGCCAGTCAACTGCGCCCTGTGCCGCCGCGGCGGCGCGCACGGGCTCGCGATAGATCAGCGGATCGGTCGTCGTCTCCGTGCGCTGCGGCTGCTGTTGCTGCGGTTGCGGCGCGCTCGCTTGTTGCGCGGGCTGCGCCTCCTGCGGCTGCACGCTCTGCTGCTGCCGGCCGGGCTTCGGCATCGGCGGCGTGTACAACCCGCTGCCGTCGCCGGGCCGCTGCGTCGGTGTCGTGCCGGTCGGCTCCGGAGTGCTCGCCTTGCGATTCGCATTCGACAGCGGCGCGTTCAGCGGCGCGGTGTCCGTCTTTGCTCCCGGCGCCTCGGTGAACTGCTGCGGGTTCTGTTTGATGAGCTCGACGTAGCGCGCGATGGGCACGTTCTGCGCCGTCGTCACCGGCCGATACGAGCGGACGAACCACACGATCAGCAGTCCATGCAGAATCATGGAGACGGCGATGGCGAGGCTGATGCCTCCCGCCTTTCGCTTCTCTTCCGCAACGACGAGCTCGATCTGTTCCTGCAAGGCCTTGGCTACAAGGTCTGACGGCTGACGTTTCTTCCAAGTTTCGACGCGGCGTTACACTGCGGACATGACTGAAGCGCAGGCACTCCCGCCGGCCCGTCCGCAGTTCGATTTCGGGAAGCCGTTCACGTACGTGTTCGACGATCCGCGCTGGGTTCACAAGATCCTGTTGGGCGGACTCTTCTTTCTCGCCGGCTTCTTCCTCATCGGCTGGTTCTTTCTCCTCGGCTACGTCGCGCAGGTCACGCGGAACATCATCGCGGATCACCCGCGTCCGCTCCCGGAGTGGGACGACCTCGCCGCGTTCTTCGCCGAGGGAGCGCGGCTGATCGCGGTCGCGCTCGTCTACGTGTTGCCGTTCCTCTTCATCGTCGCGACGGTCGTCATCCCGAGCATGATCCTCACGAACGTCGACAACGAAGGCGCGCAGACGGTGGGCGGACTGATGCTCGGATGCCTGTCGTGCTTCCTCGTGCCGCTCGGCATTCTCGTGATGGTGTTCATGCCCGCGTCGCTGCTGTTCGCGATCGTGGAGCAGCGCTTCAACGCGGGCTTCGAGTTCGGCCGCATCTGGTCGTTCATCACGCGCAACATCGGCAACTATCTGCTCGCCGTCGTCATCTACCTCATCGCGCGTTTCCTCGGCGGCTTCGGGATGATGCTGCTCTGCGTCGGCATCATCTTCACGGGCTTCTGGTCGTTGCTCGTGACAGCGCACGGTTTCGCGCAGGCGTATCGACTCGATCCGGCACGATGAAGCGCGACACGAAAATCGTCCTCGGCGTGATCACGCCGATCCCGCTGTCGATCCTCACCGCATCGACGTTGTGCGCGTGGGCGATCGCGCACGGCGCCTCGATGCGATGGCGTGTGCTGTTTCGCGTGCTGTGTCACGGCATCCCCGAGCGTTGCCTTTTGCTGTTCGGCGTGCCGATGCCGATCTGCGCGCGCTGCACCGCGATTTACGCCGGGATGCTCCTCGGATTGGCGGCGTTCGTGATCGCTCCGCTGCTGCGCGAGCGCGTCATGCGCGCGTTCGCATTCGCGGCGCTGGTGCCGATGGGAATCGACGGATTGACGCAGCTCGCGGGGCTGCGCGAGAGCACGAATCCGCTGCGGATCGCGACGGGAGTCATCGCCGGTTTCGCCTTTGGATTGTGGATTTTGAGCGCGGTGGAGCGTCGTGATGACGCAGTCGTCACCACTTCTTGACCTGTCATGATCGCTGGGTTACGCTTCCGAAACACCCACGTCCAGCCGGGTTCTCAATGCGGCGGCTGCCGTCGGTTAGACGAAATCTGACATGGCATTCCAGGGCTCGCTCAAAGAACTGCCTCTTCCCGACATCATCCAGCTCGTCAGCGTCTCGGGGAAGACGGGTAAGTTCACCCTCACGCGCGATGGGGATCGCGGGTTCATCTATCTGAAGAACGGTCAGATGGTGCACGCGCTCGTCGGTGATCTCATCGGCGAGGAAGCGATCTATTCGCTCGCGATCTGGAACCAGGGCGAGTTCCAGTTCAACCCGGGCGAGGAGCCGGAACGCCAGACGATCACGAAGTCGAACACGAATCTGTTGATGGAAGCGGCGCGCCGGCTCGATGAGTGGCGCGTGCTGTCGAAGAAGATTCCGTCGGTGGACTTCGTGCCGGAGCTGCTCGCGCGCGAGAACCGGCACGAGCAGGTGACGCTGAACCCGCAGGAGTGGATGCTCATCACGCGCATCGACGGGCACCGCTCGATCGCGGAGATCGGACGCTCGCTGAGCATGTCGTCCTTCGATGTCGCGAAGGTCTTGTACGGCATGATCACGGGTGAGCTGGTCCAGTTAAAAAAAAAAATTGAGCACGATCCCGATCGGGAGAATGGCGAGCTAGTCGACCTCGCCGCGCGCATTCGCGCCGTGGCCGAGGAGTTCATCGGCGACACCGCGCACAAGACGATCGAGAAGCACTTCCTCCACGCCCTCGACGGCATCATGAACGGCGAAGGCCCGCACGCCCTCGACGCGATGGTGATGGAGTTCGAGAAGACGGCATCGCTCCTCCGTGGCGTGGTCGTGACGGAGCAACTGCGGACGAGAATCGCAGAAGTGCGCGATCTGGCGATGTAGGCGCGGACGTAAAATGCGCCGCAAAGAATCGCGCGAAGTTCGCCCGTCGGTTGCTCACGAGCACGAAAAAGAATGGGCGCGCGAGATCGAGCGCCGCATGGCCGACTACCGCGCGGGACGGATCAAGACGCTGTCGTGGGATGAAGTCCGCGCGTACCTTCATCGATCCGATCGATGATCGCGCGCGCATCCGCGCGGCGCGATCGCAGGTAATGCGGAGCGCCGGCGTCCTCGCCGGCTGATGCGGGAGCGTCCTCGCTCCCGCCC
>DATELS010000579.1:0-2799 GCA_035276365.1 Thermoanaerobaculia bacterium | reverse complement strand
GCCAGCCGGCGAGGACGCCGGCGCTCCGCTCGGCGAGCTCCTCGTACTCACGCTCGCTGATCGCGACGCCGTTCACGCGAATGCGCTCGCGATTCGTGAGGATCGGCGGACTCGTGATCGTGCCGACGCGATGTCCTGCATTCGCGAGCGCGGCCGAGGCGAGCGTCGCCGCGGTGGCCTTCCCCTTCGAGCCCACGACGACGATCGCCGGGATCTCGCGCAGAGGCACTCCCATGGCCTCCGCGAGCCGCGCCGCACGCGCGATGCTGCGCTTCGACGTCGCGCGCATCCGTGACCACTCTTCGAAGAACACGCGGTCCGCGGGAAGGCGGATCGCGGTCACGCGCGCACCATGGCCAGGAGAATCCGTTCGAAGATCGACGCGAGCCGCTCCTCGCTCAGTTTGCACAGCGTGGCGAAGTGATGAATCGTCGGCGAGGCGTTGAGCTCGAGAATCCAATGCGCGTCATCGTTGATCAGCAGGTCGACGCCGCAGAAGCGCAAGTTCATGTCGCGCGCGGCGTCGATCGCGAGTTGCGCGAGCTCCGCGGGAGGTGTGATCTCGACCGCCGAGCCGCCGCGCGAGAGGTTGGCGACGTCGAGCATACGCAGCGATTCGCCGTCGCGCAGCACGTCGTTCCAATCGCGTCCGCGCAAACGAGAATCCTCGCGCGCGAGCTCTCGGATCGTCGAGCGTCCGTCGCCGATGATCGTGTACGGAATGCGCTCGTATGCGAGGAGCAGCTCGCCGTCGAGCACGAGCAGTCGATAGTCGCGCGCGTTTGCAACGTACTGCTCGATGAGCACGATCTTCCCGAACGCGAATGCGCGCTCGAGCGCCGCATCGAGCTCCGATGCGGAGTCCACGCGCTCGATCCCCGCCCCCGCCGCCTCCGCGTTCGCCTTCACCATCACCGGATACGCGAGTTCCGGCACTTCGTCGCGCGAGAAGATCGTGTGTCCCGGCAGCACTGGATAGCCGCGTCGTGCGAGAAAGAACTTGGTCAGCGACTTGTCGCGCGCGACGAGCATCGCGCCCGCGCTGTTGATGTCGTACGTCGAGCGATAGAAAAACCGCGACGCGCCATCGGACAGACGAATCTCGCCCGCGAACGCGCCGTCCGGATGCAGCGTCACGCTCCATCCGCGCTTCTCCGCCGCCGCGCGGAGAAAGCGCGCGCCGAAGCTCAGGTCGTCGCGAGGCATGCGGATAGGATAGTTGCTGTGTCGTGGCTCGACTCCCTCGAACGCTTCAAGATCGCCCTCGGGCTCTCCCGCGTGCGCAAACTTCTCCGCGCCCTCGGCCACCCGGAGGATGCGTATCGCTCGGTGATCATCGCGGGGACGAACGGCAAGGGCTCGACCGCGGCGACACTCGCGTCGATCTTTCGCGCAAGCGGACAGCGCACCGGTCTCTACACGTCGCCCGCGGTCGTCGATGAGCGCGAGCGCTGGCAGATCGACGGCGCATGGATCGAGCCGATGCTGCTCGACGAGTGTCTCGCCGAACTGCGCGCGACCTCGGAGCGCATCGGCATCACGCCGACGTACTTTGAGGCGCTGACGATCGTCGCCTTTCTTGCGTTCGCAAAAATGAAGTGCGACGTCGCCGTCCTCGAAGTCGGCATGGGCGGGCGTCTCGACGCGACGAACGTCGTGCGGCCGATCGCGGCGCTCATCACCCCCATCGCCCTCGACCACACCGAATTCCTCGGCAATACGCTGCGCAAAATCGCGCGCGAGAAAGCGGGCGTGATTCATCGCGGCGCAATCGTGCTCACGACGAATGACGACGAGGCCGTGCTCGACGTCCTGCGCAAGCGCGCGGCGAAGTTCGGCAATCGATTCATCCGCGTCACCGAGGAGCACGACACGCGGCTGCCGGGCGATTTTCAGCGACGCAACGCGGCACTCGCCGTGCGCGCCGCGCGCGAGCTCGGCATCGAGCAAGAAGCGATCGAGCGCGGCGTGCGCGACACGCGCTGGCGCGGCCGGCTCGAATGCATCCGCGTCGCGGACAAAGACGTCTGGATCGACGGCGGACACAACGCGCACGCGGCGAACGTGATCGCGACCTTCATCGAAGAACACGTCCCGCGTCCGCGCCTGCTCGTCTTCGGCGTCATGCAGGACAAAGACGTCGCAGCCGTCACCACGCGACTCTTCCCGCTCTTTGATCGCGTCATCGCCACCGAACCGCTGCCGCCGCGTTCTGCAAAGGCGGAGAGTTTCGCCGGCGCGACTCCGATCGCGAATCCCGATGACGCGTTTCGCTTCGCGCTGCAATCGAGCGAGCCCTCGATCGTCGTCACCGGCTCCCTGTACCTCGCGGGCGCGGCGCTGCGCTTTTTCGATAAGATCGCGCGACCATGACAGCAGCGACCGGAACGGCTTTCCTTCACCGCGGCCTCGACGCCGCCGACCCCGAGATCGCGGACGCGATCCGCCTCGAAACGCAGCGCCAGAACGACACGCTCGAGCTCATCGCCTCCGAGAATCATGTGTCCGAGGCGGTGCTGGAGGCGATGGGGTCCGTGTTCACGAACAAGTACGCGGAGGGCTATCCCGGCAAGCGTTACTACGGCGGCTGCGGCCCGACCGACATCGTCGAGAACATCGCCATCGCGCGCGCGAAAGAGCTCTTCGGCGCCGAGCACGCGAACGTGCAGCCGCACTCCGGCTCGCAGGCCAACATGAGCGTTTACTTCGCGATGCTCAAGCCCGGCGACACCATCATGGGCATGGACCTCTCGCACGGCGGGCACCTCACCCACGGCCATCCGCTCTCGTACAGCGGCC
>DATELS010000578.1:0-13249 GCA_035276365.1 Thermoanaerobaculia bacterium | reverse complement strand
TCGTCGGGATGCACTTCTTCAATCCCGTCGACCGCATGCCCCTCGTCGAGGTCATCCGCGGCGAGAAGACCTCCGACGCGGCCATGGTCACGGTGGCCAACCTCGCCCGCAAGCTCGGCAAGACCGTCGTTTACTGCAACGACGGACCGGGCTTCGTCGTCAATCGCATCCTCGGCCCGTACATGAACGAGGCTGGCTTTCTGCTCGAGGAAGGCAACTCCATCGAGTCGCTCGACAAGGCCATGGTCGACTTCGGCATGCCCATGGGACCGATGGCGCTGCTCGACGAAGTCGGCATCGACGTCGCGTCGAAGGTCGCGAAGATTCTCGGCGACGCGTTCGGCGCGCGGCTGCAGGCATCCACCGTCGTGCAGAAGCTCTACGACGACGGCCGGCACGGCAAGAAAAACGGGAAGGGGCTGTACGTCTACGAAGACGGCAAGCGCAAGGGACCGGACGCGAGCGTGTACAAAGTCCTCGGCATCCGCTCGCCGCATCCCGCGGATGCGAAGGCGACCGTCGAGCGCATGGTGCTGGCGATGATCAACGAGGCCTCGCTCATCCTCGACGAGAAGATCGTCGCCTCGGCCGGCGAGCTCGATCTGGCGATGATCATGGGCACCGGCTTCCCGCCGTTCCGCGGAGGACTGCTGCGTTACGCTGACTCGCTCGGACTGCCGTACATCCTGGCGCGGCTCGACGGTTTGTCGTCGAGCGCCGGTCCGCGGTTCACACCGAACGCGCCGCTGAAGCGGCTCGCCGAGCGCGACGGGAAGTTCTATCAGGCGTACGCGCGTTGACGCGAAGCGTTTGGATTGCTTCAGCGTCCCGCCCGAGCAGCTCACCCCACGCGAACGTGCGATCGCGGTGTGCGTTGCGCTCGTCTGCGCGCTGACGCGTTTCGCGGCGCTGGCGCGCTCGCTCTGGGACTGGGACGAGGCGCTCTTCGTCCTCGGCATGCGCGACTACGACGTCACGCTGCACCATCCGCATCCGCCCGGCTTTCCCGTCTACATCGCCCTCGGCCACGTGATGCGGCTCGTCGTCCCGGATGACTTTCGCGCGCTGCAGGCGCTGAACCTCATCGCCGGGATGCTCGTTTTCCCCGCGGTCTTTCTGCTCGCGCGCGAGCTGCGGCTGAGCTTCCGCACGTCCGTCATTGCGGCGACGCTCTTCGCCTTCTTTCCGAATGTCTGGTTCTTCGGTGGAGGCGCATTTAGCGACATTCCGTCCATCGTGCTCGTGCTCTTCGCGATCACGTTGCTGTTCCGAGGAGCGCGGAGCAGGAACGCGTACTGGGCGGGGACGCTGCTGCTCGCCCTCGCGATCGGCATCCGTCCGCAGAACCTCCTCCTCGGACTCTTCGCCGGCATCACGGCGACGCGCAAGCGGAAGCCGTGGGAGATCGCAGTCGCGCTGCTGATCGGCATCGTCGTCGTCGGCGGAGCGTTCGGCGGCGCGATTTTGGCGAGCAAGTCGCCGGCCGACTACTTCCGCGTCGTGCGCGAGCACAGCGACTACATCTCTCGCATCGACTCGTGGCGCAGCGCCGCGCGTCCGCCGATGTGGCGTCTCTTCGATCGCTTCTTCATCAAGCAGTACCAGTCGCCGCCGCTCAGCATCGTGATGACGCTGTTCGTGATCACGTCCGTCGTCGGCTCGATCCGCGAGCGCAACCGCGCGATGCTCTACAACGTTCTGACGTTCGCGCCGTTCGCGCTCGTCGCGTGGGCGATGCTCGATCGATTCAGCATCAGCCGATTCTCGATCGGCTATCAGGCCATGTTCGCGCTGCTCGCGGCGGACGGCATTCGGCGCGTCGGGAAGCGCTATGAATTCGCGGTGGCCGCAGTCATCGTCATCGCGTTCTGCGTCTACACGCTGCCCGCGCTCACGCCCGTGCGGAACGACATCGCGCCGTCCGTGCTCGCCGCGCGCGCGGTGCCGCGGCACGTCGATCCGAATCGCGATCAGCTTTTCGTCGGACACACGATGTCGAAGTTCCTCGACCTCTTCGCGCCCGGCTTTCCATACACGCGTGTGATGGACGATCGCGCGATGCCGCTCGCCGCGCGTCCGCGCGCGTGGCTGCTCGCGGAAGTGACGGACACACCGGCGAACGGATTTCTCTTCGAGCGCGACCGCGGCCATCTCTGGAACATCGCCCGCCGCCACTACTTCCGCATCAAGCTCGAGCCGCTCGCGCGGCGTCCGCAGTTCGTGTCGGGCTGGTACGGACCGGAGTCGATGGACATCGACGAGTGGCGCTGGATGAACGGTCGCAGCGTGACCGTGCTCCCGCCCGCGCGCGGCGAGACGATGCTGCGGATGCACGTCGGCGTCCCGGGCGAGACGATGCCCAAGAACCCGCGCATCACCGTGAAGCTGAACGGGCGCGTCGTCGACCAGTTCCACACGCGCGACGGCTACGTCGAGCGCGACTACCGCGTCCGCCCCGCGCCGCGCAACCTGCCGAACGTGCTCGAGCTCTCGATCGATCGCACGGTGCGCCCGCGCGACGACACGCGCGAGCTCGGATTGAGGCTGCGTTATCTCGGATGGGGACCGACGTAGCCGTTTTGTGATATTCACGCGCCGAGCAGTACGACCTCTCGGAGCAAGAATGACCATCACCGCAGAACAGCGCCAGGTCGACCTCGTCGACCGGCTCGCGGCGGAGGCCCGCCGCCGCGTTCCCGCCGAGCAGGCGGAGAGCGCCGAACATTTCGTCCGCCGCTATTTCGCGCACGTCGCACCCGACGACGTGATCTACACCTCGTTCGACACTCTCCTCGGCGGCGCGCTGTCGCTGTGGGAGTTCGGCGCGCAGCGCACGCCCGGCACGGCGAAAGTCCGCCTCTTCAATCCCGTCGCCGACAAGAACGGCTGGGGACTCGAGCACACCGTCGTCGAGATCATCAACGACGACATGCCGTTCCTCGTCGACTCCGTGAGCGCGGAGATCCATCGACGCGAACGCAAGATCCATCTCCTCCTGCATCCGATCATCCGCACGCGCCGCGATGCCGACGGCAATCGCGTCGAAGTGACCGACACCGCGCACGCGCCGAGCGATGCGATCGTCGAGTCGTACATGCACATCGAGATCGATCAGGAGACCGAGGAGGCGGAGCTCGAGTCGATTCGGAAGTCGATCGAGGTCATTCTCCGCGAAGTGCGTCTCGCCGTGCGCGACTGGCGCGCGATGCGGAAGCAGCTCTCCGATGACGTCGCCGAGCTCGAAGGCAAGAAGCTGCCGATGCCCGCGGAGGAAGTGGACGAGGCGCGCGCGTTCCTGCGCTGGCTCGATGACGGCAACTTCATCTTCCTCGGCCATCGCCGCTATCTGTTCGAGACGCGCGACGGCAAGGACTATCTGAAAGCGCAGCCCGAGTCCGGCCTCGGCATCCTGAGCGAGATGCGCGAGGAATCGGTCGAGCGCGGCCATCGTCCGCTCTCCGCCGAGTTCAGCGAGTACGCGCGGCGCAAAGACCTCATCATCATCACGAAGGCGAACAGCCGCAGCCTCATTCATCGCCCCGTGCCGATGGACCGCATCGGCATCAAGCGCTACGACGACGACGGCAACCTCATCGCCGAAGATCGCTTCCTCGGCTTGTTCACGTCCGCCGCGTACATCCGCAGCGTGCAGGACATCCCCATGCTGCGCCTCAAGGCGACGCGCACGATCGCGCGCGCCGGACTCGATCCGCATTCGCACAACGGCAAGGCGCTCGTCGACATCCTCGAGACCTTCCCGCGCGACGAGTTTTTCCAGATCACGGACAACGATCTCTTCGAGATCGCGCGCGGCATCCTCCATCTGCAGGAGCGCCAGCGCGTCGCGCTCTTCACGCGTAAGGACGTATTCGAGCGCTTCATCTCCTGCTACGTCTTCGTGCCGCGCGACCGCTACACGCCCGAGTTCAAGGAGCGCGCGCGGCAGGTGCTCGAGGAAGCATTCAACGGACGCGACACCGTCATCTACGACCACATCACGACCTCGGCGCTCGCGCGCGGACTCTTCATCGTCCGCACGACCGCGGGACAGATTCCGGACGTCGACGTCCGCCGCGTCGAGGCGATCATCGGCGACGCCGCGCGCACGTGGAGCGATCGCCTGCTCGACGCGCTCGTGCACGCGAAAGGGGAGGAGGTCGGCATCGATCTCCATCACCGCTACATGCGCGCGTTCCCGATGGCGTATCAGGAGCGCTTCACGGCCGAGGCGGCGCTGTATGACATCGAGCACATCGAGCGGGTGCTCGCGACGAACGCGCTCGTCGTCGATCTCTATCGGCATCGCAGCGACGAGCGCCAGTTCCACTGCAAGATCATTCACGCCGGACCGCCCGTCCCGCTCTCCGAGATCATGCCGCGCCTCGAGAACATGGGCGTGCGCGTGCTCGCCGAAGTGCCGTACGAAGTGCGTCCGCTCGGCGCGCCGTTCCCGGTGCGGATCCGCGACTTCAGCCTCGACGGCGAAGGCATGCAGGACGACCTCACGCCGCTGAAGGAAAAGTTCCAGGACGCGTTCATCCGCGTGTGGCATCACGAGGCCGAGAGCGACGGCTTCAACCGACTCGTCCTCGGCGCGGAGCTCGAGTGGCACGAAGTGGTCGTGCTGCGCGCGTACGCAAAGTACGTGCGGCAGGTCGGCGTCACGCTGAGCGAGACCTACATTCAGCAG
The DNA here is from genome assembly GCA_035276365.1 of Thermoanaerobaculia bacterium. Lineage (GTDB taxonomy): Bacteria > Acidobacteriota > Thermoanaerobaculia > Gp7-AA8 > Gp7-AA8 > QHVT01. The sequence goes on along the minus strand of DATELS010000578.1, from coordinate 8,559 downwards.
ACGCTGGCGAAGCATCCTGCCATCACGCGCAATCTCATCCAGCTCTTCCGCAATCACTTCGATCCATCGATCGGCGACGTCGGCATGGGACGCAAAGGTGCGGCCCTCGGCATCCGCTCGCAGATCGAAGACGCGCTCGAGCGCGTCACGAATCCGGATGAAGATCGCATCCTTCGTTTGTATGTGAGCCTCATCGAGGCCACGCTGCGCACGAACTACTTCCAGCGTGACGAGAAGGGCGAGCGGAAGCTCTATCTCTCGTTCAAGCTCGACTCGCAGACCGTGCCCGAGCTTCCCGCGCCGCGGCCGATGTTCGAGATCTTCGTGTACGCGCCGTGGATGGAAGGCATCCACCTGCGCTTCGGCAAGGTCGCGCGCGGCGGCATCCGCTGGTCCGACCGCCGCGAAGACTTCCGCACCGAGATCCTCGGCCTCGTGAAAGCGCAGCAGGTGAAGAACGTCGTCATCGTGCCGGTCGGCTCGAAGGGCGGCTTCGTCGTGAAGTATCCGTCCGCCGATCGCGCGACGTTCCAGCGCGAAGGCGTCGAGTCGTACAAGACGCTGCTGCGCGGCATGCTCGACATCACCGACAACCTGCGCGGCGACGAAGTGCTCCCGCCGCGCGACGTCGTGCGCCGCGATCCCGACGATCCGTACCTCGTCGTCGCCGCGGACAAAGGCACGGCGACGTTCTCCGACATCGCGAACTCCGTCTCGGCGGAGTATGGCTTCTGGCTCGGTGACGCGTTCGCGTCCGGCGGCTCCGCGGGCTACGACCACAAGGGCATGGGCATCACCGCGCGCGGCGGATGGGAGGCGGTGAAGCGCCACTTCCGCGAGCTCGGCGTCGACACGCAGAGCGAGGACTTCACGTGCGTCGGCGTCGGCGACATGTCGGGCGACGTCTTCGGCAACGCGCTGCTGCTCTCGCCGCACACGAAGCTGCTCGCGGCGTTCAACCACTCGCACATCTTCGTCGACCCGAATCCCGATCCGGCGACGAGCTTCGCCGAGCGCCGGCGCATGTTCGACAACCGTCTGAACTGGAACGGCTACAACACCGAGCTCTTGTCGAAGGGCGGCGCGGTGTTCGAGCGGAGCGCGAAGACGATCGCGATCTCGGAAGAGGTGCAGAAGACGTTCGAGCTCGCGAAGAAGGTCGTGACGCCGGCGGAGCTGATGCGCGCGATTCTGCTCGCGAGCGCGGACCTCTTGTGGCTCGGCGGCATCGGCACGTACGTGAAGGCGTCGCACGAGGATCAGGGCGCGGCGCGCGATCGCGCGAACGATGCGATCCGCGTCGACGGCAATCAACTCCGCGTGCGCGTCGTCGGCGAGGGCGCGAACCTCGGCTTCACCCAGCGCGGCCGCATCGAGTACGCGTTGGGCGGCGGCAAGATCAACACCGACGCGATCGACAACTCGGCCGGCGTCGATACGTCGGACCATGAAGTGAACATCAAGATCGCGCTCAACGACGCGATCACGCGCGGCGAGCTCTCCGGCATCGAGGAGCGCAACGGCATCCTCGCGGAGATGACGGACGACGTCGCGCGCCTCGTGTTGCGCGACAACTACGAGCAGACGCAGGCGATCTCGATCGTGCACGCGATCGGGGAACTGCAGCTCGACGCGCAGGCGCGCTTCATGCGCGGACTGGAGAAGGCGGGCAAGCTCGATCGCGCGCTCGAAGGTCTACCCGACGACGAGACGATCGGCGAGCGGCACGCGCAGGGCATCGGCCTCACGCGTCCCGAGATCGCGGTCGTGCTCGCGTACTCGAAGCTGACGCTCTTCGAAGAGCTGATCAAAACCGATCTGCCGGACGATCCGCAGCTCGTCGACGATCTCGTTTTGTACTTCCCGGACGATCTGCGCGCGCGGTTCCGCGCCGCGATCGAACGCCACCGGCTGCGCCGCGAGATCATCGGCACGGTCGTCACGAACGCGCTCATCAATCGCGTGCGGCCGACGTTCCCGTGGCAGATGTGCGACGAGACGAACAAGCCGTACGCGGACGTCGCGCGCGCGTTCATCATCATGCGCGACTCGTTCGATCTGCGCACGATCTGGAGCGAGATCGAGGCGCTCGACAACAAACTCCCGGCCGCGGTGCAGACGGAGATGATGATTGCCGTCGCGCGGCTGCTCGAGCGCGCGATTCTGTGGGTGCTGCGGAGCGGCTACGAGAAGCTCGATGTCGCGGCGTACGTCGGCGAGTTCCGCCCGCGCGTTGCCGCGATCGAGAACCATCTCGTGCAGGTGCTGCCCGCGTCGATGCTGTCGACGGTGCGCGTGCGCCAGGCGGAGCTGATGGAGGACGGCATTCCGGAGAGCCTCGCGCGACGCGTGGCGGGACTCGACGTGATGACGTCGGCGATGGACATCATCCGCATCTCGCGCACGGACGCGGCGCACGGCGTCGAAGATGTGGCGCGCGTGTACTTCGGCGTCGGCGCCCGCTTCAGCCTCGATCGCCTGCGCAACGCGAGCAGTAACGTCGCCGCGGAAACGCCGTGGCAAAAGAATGCGCTGTCGGCGATCGTCGATGATCTGTTCAACTACCAGAGCACGATCGCGTCGCGCGTGATCACGGAGACGAATGGCGCGGGCGGCGACCCGGTGGAACTGTGGCTCGCGAAACGCCCGCGCGTCGTCGAGCGCGTCGACCAGACGATGCACGACTTCCGCGCATCGTCGACGGTCGACCTGGCCATGCTCAGCGTGGCGAGCCGGCAGTTGCGGGCGTTGGTGGAGTCGTAGGAAGTCTCAAAGTCGCAGAGTCTCAAAGTCTCAAAGGGGTTTCTCTTTGAGACTCGACGACTTTGAGACTTTGCGACTTCATATCCTGCGCGCTTCAACGAGCCCAAACATTCCTCCCGTCGGAATTACGCGCTGCATCGCGAATCCCGCGCGGCGCAGCATCTCGCCGTACTCGTCCGCCGTGCGCTCGCGGCCGTCGAGCATGACCAGCATGTTCATGTCCATGAACGTGACGGGGGAGGGTTGGGGTGGCGGGGTGAGGATGGTTTCGACGAGGAGCACGGTCGCGCCGGGGGCGGCGGCGCGGTGGACGTTCGCGAGAATGGCGTCGCAACGCTCGTCGGGCCAATCGTGAAGGATCGACTTCAGAACGTACAGGTCGCCGCCTTCCGGAATCGTGTCGAAGAAGCTGCCGCTGACGATCTCCACGCGCGCGTCCTGCGGCGCGCTCGCCGTCACCTCGGGCAGATCGAACAGTACGCCGCGCGCGTTCGGCGCGCGATCGAGCAGCGCGCGCAGTAGCACGCCCTGACTCCCGCCGACGTCGACGATGCGCCGGAACTGCGACGGATCGTACAAACGCACGACGTCCATCGCCACGATCTTCGAGAGATTGCCCATCGCGCGCGCGAACGCGAGTCCTTCCTCCGGATTCGCCTTGTAGTAGTCCCATGCAGGAACGCCGAGGGCTTCGGTGGTGACGGAATGTCCGGACTTGATCGCGTCGTGGAGGCGGCCCCACGGCAGCCAGTGTCCGGGCGCGGTCTCCGCGATCACGAAGTCGCGCAGCGACGTCGGCGAATCGCTACGCAAACAATCGCCGACCGGCGTGTTCGCGAAGGAGCCGGGTTCCGTCTCGATGAACAGTCCCGCGCTCGCCGCTGCGCGCAGGAAGCGATACAGCGCGCGCGGATCGGCGTCCGCCTCGCGTGCGATGTCGTCGCTGCGCGTGACGCCGCGCGCGATCAAATCGGCAACGCCGAAGCGCGCCGCGGTCGCGGCGATCTGTGCGTGCCACAAGCCCATCACCATCTGAAACACATGCACGTGCGGCGGGGGCGCCTGCTGGTCCGACAAAGAAGTCCTCCTACTCGCTCATCGCCTCGGCGACGATGTTCGCGAATGCTTCCGGCGTGCTCCCGTACAACGACTCGTAGCGGAAGATCACGCGCTCACCCTTCGATACGCTGCCCAGTCCGAATCGGCCTTGTCTGCCGCTCCCGTTGTAGCGAATGATCACCTCGGCGTCGCCATCGATGTCGACGTCGGGCACGCGCTGACGAAATGCGCGCGCGAGCGGAATCTGCGTGCCGCCGCTGCCGCGCAACGAGACGCTGCGCACGCCGCGGAGCTCGCGACGCAACACGTCGAGCGCGCGCTCGTTGCGCGCGGAGTTGCCGCCTTCGACATACGTGACGGCGCGCGTGGTCTCCGGCTCCTGCTCGGTCGGCGCCGGTTCTTCATGCGGCGTCTCGACAACGACTGGCTTCGGCGTTGGCGTCGGTGCGACGGTTGCCGTCGTCGTGGTGACGGGAGGCGGCGCGGACAGTTGCACCGCGGTTTCTGTCGGCGGGCTCGTCACCGTCACGGATGTTTCCGAGGCATGAGTGGCGGTCGGTGCAGGCGCCGCGCTCGTCGTCGACTCCGGCAGTTGCACGATCGGCGACTTCGCCTCGCGTGGCCAGAGAATCGCCGCCGCGGTGATGAGCACCGCGACTGCCACGAACGCGATGATCCACGCCGGGTTCAATCCTTTTCGTACTTGGGGCTGTGGAACGGCAGCCGGCATCGGCGTCAGCACCGTTGCCGCCGCGGTCGGCGCGGCTTCGCGCACCGTCTCGCGATGCAGCGTGTCCACCGCCGTTCCCGGCTTGAGCTTCATCGTCTCGTCGCCGTCGAGCGGCATCGCCATCGTCGGCAGATTGCGCGGATCGGGGAGCGTCTTGTCGATCTCTTCGAGCGTCGACGCGAACTCCGCCGCGCTCGCGTAGCGCGCGTTGCGATCGCGCGCGAGCGCCTTCTCCAGCGCCGCTTGCAACGCCGCGCTGCCCGGCAGTTCCTTCGGCAGCTCCACCGTGTTGCTCAGCGTCGCCTCGCGCGCGTGCAGCACGAAGTACTCGTGCGGCGACTTCGCCTCATACGGCGGACGTCCGGTCAGCAGCTCGACGACCACCATCGCCAGCGCGTACAGATCCGCGCGGCCGTCGATGCGCTCGTTCTCGTTCAGAAATCCGAGCTGCTCCGGCGACGCGTAGCGCAGCTTGCCGACGAAGATGCCGGTCTTCGTCGCCGACCCTGCGCCGACGTCTTCTTCGATCTTCGCGACGCCGAGGTCGATGATCTTCACCGTGTCGTCCGCGTGCGAGATCATCAGGTTCTCGGGACTGATGTCGCGATGCACGATGCCCGCGCGATGAATCGCCTCCAGTCCGCGCAACGCCTGAATCGCGATGCGCACCGCGTTGCGCGGTGGCAGCGGACCGCGCGCCTTCAATCGCTGCGCGAGATTCTCGCCGTCGATGAACTCCCACACCATGTAATGCGAGCCGTCCGGCAGCGCGGCGAAGTCGTGCACGGTGGCCACGTTCGGGTGTTGCACCTTCGTCGCCGCGCGCGCCTCGCGCAGGAAACGCTCGCGCGCGTCGGTGTTCGTCGAGATGTTCGGATGAACGACTTTGATCACGCGCGACGCGCCGAGGAGCAGATGCGTCGCCTTGTAGACCTCGCCCATGCCGCCCGCGCCGAGGCGCTGCACGATCTCGTAGCGGCCGTCGAGGATTTCGCCGGGATTCATACGACGAGTGTAGTGTAGGGACGGCCGAGGCCGCCCCTACAACAACACGTCTACGGCATCACGTCGCCGTACGTCTTGATCTGGTCCATCACGATCGACTTGTCGCCGACCACGACGATCGCGAGCTTCGACGGATCGATGTACGTCTTCGCCATGCGCTGGATGTCGGCCGGCGTCAGCGCGTACACCCGCTGCACGTAGTTGCGCAGGTAATCCTCGGACAATCCATACAGATCGAGGAACGCGAGCTGCGCGGCGATGCCCGCGCGCGACGAGTTGCGCAGCACGTACGTGCCGGCGAGATAGTTCTGAATGCCCTTCAGCTCCGCATCGGTCGGCGGCTCGTTCCGCAGGCGATCGATCTCGTACAGGATCTCCTTGATCGACGCGCCCGTGTCCTTCGTCGTCACGTCCGCGATCTCCGTCCACGTCGCGCCGCTGGGACGCGTGGCGATGCTGCCGGACGGCGAGTACGTGTAGCCCTTCTGCTCGCGGATGTTGCTCGTGATGCGCGAGCCGAAGGAGCCGCCGAGGATCGCGTTCATGACCGTGAGCGGCAGATAGTCCGTCTGCGCGGCGTCGATCACCGGCAGTCCGATGTTGAGCGTCGACTGCACGGCGCCCGGACGATCGATGAAGTAGACCGCACGCTTGTTGACCGGAGTCACGTTCAGCTTCGTCGGTGCCGCGCCCGATTTCCAGTCCGCGAAGTTCGCGCGAATCGCGCTCTGCACCGCTGCGGTGTCGAAGCGGCCGACGACGTAGATCGTCGCGCGCGCCGCGCCGTAGTTGCGGTCATAGAAGGTGCGCACCTGATCGAGGGTGTAGCCCTGCAGCATTGTCTCCGTCGGGAAGTACTGGCCGTACGGAGTATTCGGGAAGAGCGCGGACGCGTACCGTTCGGCCGCGAGCGATCCCGGCTGACTGCGTTGAATCGAAAGCGTGCGCGCGCGATCCGCTTTCAGTCGCGCGAGCTCCGCCTCGGGAAAGCGCGGATGCCGCGCGACGTCCGCGATCAGCGCGATCGCATTCGTCGCGGATTCCGAGAAGACGTCGGTGCCGATCGTCGTCTGATTTTCGCCGACGCCGACGTCGAGCGAGCCGCCCATCATCGCGGCTTCCTTCGCGATCTGCTCCGCGGAGCGCGTCGCGGTGCCCTGCTGCATCATGTCCGCCGTCAGATCGGCGAGCCACACCTGGTTCGCGGCCTCGTCGACGTTGCCCGTCTGCAGGACGAGACGGACCGTGACCTTCGGGACTTCGCCGTAGGGAACGAGGCGCACGCGCAAGCCGTTCGGCAATTCCATGCGCTGAATCGTCGGAATCGCGAAATTGCGCGGCGTGCCCGGCGCGGGCGGGGTTTGCTTCTGCGCGTAGAGCGCCGTCGTGGTGAGCAGTGCGACGGCGAGCGTGATGAGTTTCCTGTGCGTCATCGTGTCCTCCGTCAGCTCTTCGGCACGATCGTGAGGATCGTGCGGTTGGTCGGGCGCAGGTAATCCTGCGCGGTCTTCTGAATGAGCGCGGGCGTCACTTTCGCGAACTCGCCCTCGATGCGATTGATCATCTGCGGGTCATCGTTGAACAGCGCGAACGACGCGAGCAGATCGGCGCGGCCAAAGCCGAAGAGGCTCTCCACTTCGTCGTACAGCGACGAGCGCATCTTCACGCGTGCGCGCGCGAGCGTTTCTTCGTCGACGGGCTGCGTCTGCAGACGCGTGACCTCTTCGTCGAGCGCCTTCAGGATGTCGTCGGCCGGCTTGTCCTTGTCGTGGAAGAGCCAGGCCATGTACAGCGTCGGACCGTTGATGTTGAACATGTTGCCGAGGAGGTTCATCGACGAGCTGACCTCGCCGGTGAGTCCGCGCTTCTGCACGAGATCCTGATAGAGCCAGGAGTCCTTGCCCGACGCGAGGATCTGATCGATGAGTCCCATCGCGTAGTACTCGGGCGTGCCCTGCGGAGGCGCATGCCACCCGATCGCGAGCGCGGGACGCGTCGCCTTGTCGTCGGTCTTCGTCGCGCGGATCTCCTCCGTCTGCGGCGCCTCGGCGATGTCGGGATGCGCCGGCTGCGGCTGCGACGCGATCGGGCCGAAGTATTTCTTCACGAGCTCCAGCGCCTGCGCGGAGTCGAAGTCGCCGGTGATCGCGAGCGCCGCGTTGTTCGGCGCGTAGTACGTCTTGAAGAAGTTACGCGCGTCGTCGAGCGTCGCCGCGTCGAGGTCGGCGAGGTCGCCGTAGAAGTTGTGCGCGTTGTACCAGTTCTTGTTCGCGTACTGCGGGAGGTCGAGCCAGGGGAATCCGCCGTACGGCTGATTGAGGACGTTGACGCGCACCTCGCTCTTCACGACGTCCTTCTGGTTCTGCAGGTTCTCCTCGGTGATCGCCAGTCCGCGCATGCGATCCGCCTCGGCCCACAACATCGTTTCGAGCGTGTGCGCCGGAACGATCTCGAAGTAGTTCGTGAAGTCGAAGCGCGTCGAGCCGTTGAGCACTCCGCCGTTCGACTGAATGAGCTTGATGAACTGCATCTTGCCGAGGTTCTCCGAGCCCTGGAACATCAGGTGCTCGAAGAGGTGCGCGAAGCCGGTGCGGTCGCGCGGCTCCACGCGGAAGCCGATGCCGTAGTAGACGCCGACCGTGACCGTGGGGGCGGTGTGGTCGGGCGAGAGCACGACCTTCAATCCGTTGTCGAGCTTGTGATACTCGACCGGGATTTGGAGCGCCTGCGGTGCGGCCGCGGGTGCTGTTGCCGGCGCCGGAGCAGGGGCCGGTGCGGCGTTGGTTGCGGTCGTCGCGGGAGCGGGCTCGGTGGCCGGCTTCGGCGGCGGCGCAGTCGCACATGCCGCGGCGAGGATCAGCGCGGCGGGCGCGAGACGAAGAAAGGACTTCATCGAGAAACCTCCTTTTATGTAGTTGATGGGTACGGCAGATCAGCGAGTGGCGAAACGCGTGACCGCCTCGTAGTAGCGCGCCGGCTCGAGCGTGGGAATCTCGCCGTGC
>DATELS010000577.1:0-2042 GCA_035276365.1 Thermoanaerobaculia bacterium | reverse complement strand
TCGCGATAGAACGCGCTTAAGGTGTTAGCACGTTCTGACGGTACTCGGCCGGCGTCATGCGCATCGCGCGCTTGAACGCGCGCCCGAAGTGGCTCTGGTCCGAGAATCCCGCATCGAGCGCGATCTCCGCCAGCGCCGCGTTCGACTCCGCGAGCGCGCGGCACGCGTAGTCGATGCGCAACTGCCGCACGTACGACGCGACGCTCTGTCCGAAGTAGCGGCGAAACGTCGTCGCGAGATGCACGGGATGCACGCCCGCGCTCGCGGCGAGCTCGTCGAGCGACACGCGAAACGTGCGGTCGTTGTGCAGCCGCTGTTTCACGCGCGCGAGCCACGCCGGCGGCATGCCCGAAGCGCGGCGCTCCGCACGCGCGGCGTCGGTGAAGATCGTGAGCAGCAGCGACTCGACCGCGAGCGGCGAGACGTCGTCCGGATTCGCGAGCTCGTCGTGCAGTCGGCGGCCGAGAACGCGAAAGGTGGGCGTCGCGAACGACGAAGAGCGCATGCGCACGCGCGACGTCCACTCCGGCGGCAGCTCGATGTTGAGACAGCGCCCGCCGCTCCTCTCGAACCGATCCGAATGCGCCTCGCCCTCGGGGCGCACGATGATCATCCCCGGCTCGCCCGCGCGCTCGTCCGACTCGAAGCGCTCGCGGAACGCGCCGCGCAGCACGACGACCACGCACGCGTACTCGTGCGCATGCCGCGGCAGCGCGGCCTCGCTCGCGTAGTCCGTCTCCGTCATCACGAACGCGCCGATCGTCCGCGAGCGCACGATGGCCGCGGGAAAGCGCGTCGGCGAGAACTGCAGGATCGGCTGCGCAGCCACGTCATGATGGTAGACCGCTCCAGCGCGGCGCGGGTTAGTACAATCGCCCGCATCGTGAAATCGAGGAGCTCCGGCCGCGGGTGTCTGTTCGCGATTGCGCTGCCGTTCGCGGCCGCCGGCATCTACCTCGCCTTCCTCGCCGTCCGCCTCTCGTCGCTCGCGGAGAAGCGACTCGCGTTCATGTTCGGCTGTGGCGCGATCGTCTTCGGCGGCGCGGGACTGGCGATGATCGCCGCGGCGCTGCGCGGGTCGAGAAGCCGCGAGCGCCGCGAAGAAGAGTGGGCAACGCGCCGCATCCGCGCGCACTCGGCCGCGGGCACGGCGGCGTTGTGGGGCTTCGCGCTGCTCTGGAACGCCATCGCCGCGTCGGTGCTCCTGTTCGTGCCGCACGAGCGCACGCGCGTCTTCTGGATCGCCTTCCTCTTCCCCGTCATCGGCATCGCGCTCCTCGGCGTCGCCATCCACGCGATGCTGCGCGTGCTGCGCTTCCGCGAGTCGACGTTCGTCGCCGACGCGCTCCCCGCGCCGATCGGCGGCGTGCTGCGCGGCATGGTCGAGGTGCCGCATCCGCTGACCGACGTCTCCGCGATCATGCTCCGCCTCAACTGCGTGACACGCGAGCGCAACGGCAACGAGACGTCGTTCATCACGACGTGTCACGAGGAGCGCGAGGTCGATCCGGCCGCGGTGCGCATGACGATGGATGGCGTCGCGATTCCGGTCGAGATACCGATTCCCGCGGACGCGCCGGCGAGCGACGACGATCGCACGTGGAAGCTGGTCGTGGATGCCGAGGTGCCGGGGGTGGATTACAGCGCGTCGTTCGACGTGCCGGTGGAGCCGGTGGCGTTCACCGATTTCCGTCCGCACGCCACCACGCCCCTCGGACCTCCGCGCAATCCGCGCAGCCTCGTCGAGCGCGAAGGACCGCACGGACACGAACTGCACTTTCCCGCGTTCCGCGCGCGCTCGGTCGCGTTCTGGTCGCTGTTCGCGACGCTGTTCGTCGCCGGCGCGACGCTCTTCGCGATCGAGCTGGAGGCGCCGGCCTTCATGGTCGCGATCGTCGGGCTCATCGGACTCGTCTTCCTCGCCTCGACACTCGACCTCTTCTTCGCGTCGCGCACGGTCATCCTCGCGCCCGATCATTTGATCGCGCGGCGGCGACTCCTGTTCGCGTCGACGAAGTCGATTCCTTACGGCGAGATCGCGA
>DATELS010000576.1:0-5844 GCA_035276365.1 Thermoanaerobaculia bacterium | reverse complement strand
GAGGCGCGTCCGCTGTATCACCCGGTGACGCGGGCATCGATCGATGAGGTGCTGCACTGGCCGGGATAAGGCGTAGAATCCTCGCGATCATGTCCGATGAACGAGCATTGCAACTCTGCGAAGCAGGGTTGCAGCACATGTGGCGCGGCGACGTCGATGCGGCGCTTGCGGCCTATGACGCCGCGCTCGCGCTGGTCGCGTCGGATGAAACGCGCGAGCTGATCACGATCCGCAAGGCGGAGGCGCTGATCGCGAGTGAGCGCGAAGGGGCGGAGATCGCGGCGCTGCCGGCGATCGTGCTGCGCCGCGGTTCGCTGCGTCACGTGTACATGGCCGCGACGGTGCTGATGCGCCGCTTCGTCGAGACGGACGACCGCCGCAGGGCGATTTTCTACGGCGAGATCGCGCGCGCGGCGGTGTCCGAGGTCGGCGATTCCTTTGCCCTCTCGACCGTCCTCAATGTCCTCGGCATCACACTCGTCGCCGATTCGCAATTCCAGCCTGCGATCGAAGCGCTCGGCGCGGGACTGACCACGCTCGGTCCGCTTCTGCACGTACGCGAAGAAGCACCGGCGCTCGAGGCCTCGCTGCTCGTCAACCTCGGCGGCGCGAAAGTGCTCGCCGGCGATGCCGCGGACGGCGTGCGCATTCTCGAGAGCGTCTTCCCGCGGCTCGATGACGACTTCACGATCGCCGAGGCGTGTCTCGATCTCTGCTTCGGGCACATGCAGCTCGAACAACTCGCCGCGGCCGAGAGGTATGGGCGCCGCGCGCTGGAGCTGGCGGCGGTGAAGCGGCAGGTACGCAATGCGAATCATCTGCTCGGCGAGGTTTGTATGCGAATGGAGCGGTACGAGGAGTCGGATCGTTTCTTCGACGTCGTCGCGTCGTTCTATCCCGAGTTTCGCAACGTGAAGCAGCTTCTCGTCGCCGTCGATCTCTGCTCGGTCGTGAATTGGAAAGTGTGATGAAGATCCGCCTTCTGGTCAGCCTCGCGTTGGTTGTCGTGGCGCTTCATGCCGCGGCGGCGGAGACCGTGTTGACGTCCGACAGCGTCGTGTACACGATCGACGGTTCGGTCGAGGCGACGCGTCTCCTGCTCTCGCGGCGCGTCGGCGACACCGCGATTGCGGTGCCGGTGCCGTCGACGGAAGACGATGCGATCGAGGCCGAGCCACGGCTGCTTTGGGACGACGTGGGATCGAATCTGTACGTCGCATGGATTCGCCGCGGCGGCGACGACGTGCTGCTCGCCAGGCTCGATGCGCAGGGCCAGTGGTCCGCGCCGATCACGATCGCGCGCGGTGCGCATTGCGCAGGACTGCAGATCGTGCTGAGCCGCGCGGAGGCCGCGACGTTCGTGCACGCCGCGTGGTGGAGTCTCGCCGGCCGCGACGCGGTCGCGCAGTACGCGCTCGTGGCGTACGAAGGCGGCGAGTACGCATCGACCGCGGCCGACACGCTCGACGCGCTAGCGCCGTCCGACCTCGCGAAGGCGGCCAGTGACGTCGAAGACACCGGCGCCGCATTGCATCCGCCGCTGGCGCTCGCGCGTTCGGCAACGGGCGTCGACGTCGTGTACGGAAGCACCGGCTCGACCGCATTGCGGCGTTTGTCGATCGAACCGCGACGCATCGTCGGCAACGCGCGCGCATGGCGGCCGGTCGGCCGCACGGGCGAGAACACCGGCCGCACCGGTCTGGTCTCTTCGAACAGCGCGCCGGTGCAGGTGCTCGTGCGCGGCAGTCGCATCGTGCTGTACACCCCGGGCGCGCAGTTCCGCTACATGGTCTATGACGCCGGCCAGTGGTCGCGGCTGTACACGCTGCGGCTCGACGACTCGGTGAAGAGCGAACAGCTCGTCGACCAGTTGCGCACGCACTAGCTCGTGAACGCGAGCATCGCGATCGCGAGCAGCAGCAGCGCGATCGCCTGCGCGATCACGCATCCCGGCAGCAGGGAACCGCCGAGGACGTTCGCCTGCGCGCGGGCGAGCGGGCGGCGCTGCAGGAACACGAGCACGGCCACCACGGCGAGAAACGCGGGGCCGAACCAGTGCATCGCCGTCGTCAGCGGACGATCGTCTCTTCGCGGCGCGGGCCGGTGGAGATGATCGACGCCTTCGTCTCCGTCTCGTCCTCGATGAAGCGCACGTAATCCTTCGCTTCCTGCGGCAGCTCGTCGAACGACGTCATGCCGACCGTCGACGTCTTCCAGCCTTTGAACGTGCGGTACTCCGGCTGGTAGTCGTTGTGCGCGACCGCGAACGCGGGGAACGTGTTCCACGTCTCGCCGCGCACTTTGTACGCCGTGCAGACCGGGATCTCGTCGAACTCGTCGAGCACGTCGAGCTTCGTCACCGCGAGCTCGGCGAGTCCGTTCAGCACCGACGCCGTGCGCAGCACCGCGAGGTCGAGCCAGCCCGTGCGGCGCGGACGTCCCGTCACCGTGCCGAACTCGTTGCCGCGCGCGCGAAGATGCTCGCCATGCGCGTCATCGAGCTCGGTCGGGAACGCGCCGCCGCCGACGCGCGTCGTGTACGCCTTCGCGACGCCGATGACTTTGTGGATGTGCTTCGGCGCGACGCCAAGTCCCGTGCACACGCCGCCGACCATCGTGCTCGACGACGTGACGAACGGATACGTGCCGTGGTCGATGTCGAGCATCGTTCCCTGCGCGCCTTCGAACATCACTTTCTTGCCCGCGCGGATCTGCTGGTTCAGCCACACGACGCCGTTGACGATGCGCGGGCCGAGGATCTCGCCGAACTTCAGATAGCTTTGATAGAGCTGTCCGGGATCGAACGTGTCTTTGCGATAGACGTTGCCGAGGACGGCGTTGCGCTCCGCGCACGTGAACTCGATCTTCTTGCGCAGCACCTCGGGATCGAGCAGATCGGCCATGCGGATGCCGTAGCGTCCGACCTTCGACTCGTACGCGGGACCGATGCCGCGTCCCGTCGTGCCGATCTTCGCGACACCCGCCGCCTCTTCGCGCGCGAGGTCGAGCGCGCGGTGATAGGGGAGGATGCAATGCGCGGAGTCGCTGATGAGAAGGTTCTCTTCGATGACGACGCCGAGCGCCCGCAGGCTCTCGATCTCGCTCAGCAGCGCCTCGGGGTCGATGACCATGCCATTGCCGAGGAGGCAGAGCTTGTTCGGATGGATGATGCCGGACGGGATGAGGCGCAGCGCGAAATGCTGATCGGCGAACTTCACCGTGTGACCGGCGTTGTGTCCGCCCTGATAGCGCGCGACGACGTCGAAGTCTTCGCAGAGAAGGTCGACGATCTTTCCCTTGCCCTCGTCGCCCCACTGCGCGCCGATGACGGCGATGTTGCTTTTGTTCATGCGGTAAAACCCGGCGGAGGGTAGCACAGACCCACGGATCGGAAATTGCTATATTTCCCGGAGCTCGGAGGCAACGATGGACATGCAGAATCTCACGGCGGTCCCGCAGCAGATTTACTCGCCGGCCGCCGTGTCGTCGGAACAGTTCGTCGACGGCATCCGGCAGCTCTCCGAGGGAGTGATCACGAAGCAGAAGATCTACGACTACCTCGTGGCGTACGAGATCCGCGCGGACGAGCTCGAACGCTACAAGCAGTGGCTGCCCGACCGGCACACGCGCAACAAGATCTTCCGCAACGACATGATCGAGGTGATGCTCATCTGCTGGCCGATCGGCGCGGTCACGCCGCTGCACACGCACAACGGACAGCTCGGCTGGATGACGATGATCGAGGGCAAGCTGCTCGTCGAGAACTACCGCAAGATCGACTGCAACCGTCCCGAGAACCAGCAGGTGGTGGGCATGGACTGCCTCGCCGGCGCGACGAAGATCGAGATGCAGCACCTCGAGAACGAGATGGCCATCCCCGGCGGCCCGCTGAACACGGTGGACAAGACGCAGACGATCCACCGCATCCGCAACCTCGCGGAATGGGACGAGCGCGCGGTGAGCATGCACGTCTACTCCCGCCCAATCGACTCGTGCGTCGTGTTCGACATGGACGCGCAAAGGTGTTATCGGCGGGAGTTGAAGTACGACAACGAGTGAAGCGAACGATGAACGATGAACGATGAGCGATGAACGCCGGCTCATCGTTCATCGTTCATCGTTCATCGTTCGATATCATCCCCGCCCATGACTCTCCTCGCCACTCTCCAATCCGAACTGACCGCAATGTCCGACGGAGGCACGCTCAAGCGCGAGCTGTCGCTGAAGGGGCCGCAGGGGCCCGTTGTCGACATCGAGGGCATCGGCGAGGTGATCATGCCCACCTCGAACAATTACCTCGGGCTCGCCGATCATCCGGAGATCGTCGAGGCGGCGGAGAAGGCGGAGCGCGACTACGGCTACGGGCTTGCGTCGGTGCGCTTCATCTGCGGGACGCAGACCATCCATCGCCAGCTCGAGGAAAAGATCGCGCAGTTCCTCGGCACCGAGGACACGATTCTGTACGGGTCGTGCTGGAACGCGAATGAAGGGCTGTTCCAGACCGTCGCCACCGAGCAGGACGCGATCATCTCCGACGAGCTGAATCACGCGTCGATCATCGACGGCATCCGCCTCGCGAAGGCGCGCAAGGAGCGCTACAAGAATCGCGACATGGACGACCTCCGCCGCGCGCTCGAGGCGACGAAGGACACGCGCAACAAAGTGATCATGACCGACGGCGTGTTCTCGATGGAGGGCTCGGTCGCGCCGCTGCCGGAGATGATCGATCTCGCGAAGGAGCACGGTGCGTTTCTCGTCGTCGACGACTCCCACGGCACCGGCGTCCTCGGCAAGACCGGACGCGGCACGGCGGAGGAGCTGGGGGTGTTCGGCAAGATCGACGCGTACACCTCGACGCTCGGCAAAGCCCTCGGCGGCTCGCACGGCGGTTTCACCACGGGACCGAAAGTGTTGATCGAGTACCTGCGGCAGAAGTCGCGTCCGTATCTGTTCTCGAACACGCTGCCCCCCGCGGTAGTGATGGGATCGCTCGCGGCGATCGATCTCGTGCAGCGCGATTCGAGCTACGTCGTGCGGCTGCGCGAGAACACGCGCTACTTCCGCGAGCAGCTCGAGGCGCGCGGCGTCGCGGTACGCAAGGGCGTGACGCCGATCGTGCCGATCATCATCGGCGACACGGCGAAGGCGATCGCGATGTCGCGCGAGCTGTTGAAGCGCGGCGTGTACGTGTCGGGCTTCGGCTTCCCGGTCGTGCCGCAGGGGCAGGCGCGGCTGCGCTGTCAGATCAGCGCGGCGCACACGCGCGAGCATCTCGACCGCGCGATTGCCGCTATCGTCGAAGTGTCCGCATCGTGATCGAGTAGCGGAGCTCCGCCGTCTTCGGAATGCTGTGCTGCCATTGCGAGCGCGCGGCGCCGTCGAGGATGTAGAGCGAGCGCGGCTCGAGCAGCAGCGCGTACGTGTCGAACTTGCGTCGCGCGGCCTCGCCGCGCGGTCCGAGGGCGCGGCGGAAACGCATCTCGCACGCGGAGAGGAAGGAGACGCCGATGACGGGCGAGCCGAACATCGGCGCGTCGCGATGCCAGCCGATCGTCGCGCCGGTCGGGTAGCGCGCAACCATCACCTGCTGCAGGATGTCGCGTGCGACGCCCGCCGCCGCCGCACACCGCGCGAGCAGCGGCTCGAGCGCCGGCGGCGGAGGCGGTGCCTCGCGAATCCGCCAACCCTCATAGTCGTACGCCCAGCCGAAGTGAATCGTCTCGCGCTTGCCGACGCCGCCGCGCATGCGCACCGGCTCGAACGCGAGGCGCTCGATGCACCTCACGATCGCGCGCTCTTCCTCCTCCGCGACGAAGGCGGTGTGATAAGCGAGTCCGTCCGGCC
>DATELS010000575.1:0-2295 GCA_035276365.1 Thermoanaerobaculia bacterium | reverse complement strand
CATATCTGTCCGGCATGAGCTTCGTCAACGAAGGGCGCATCGACTTCGATCAGCTCCTCAACAACCTCTACGCCTCGGGCTCGCGCGATCACGGACGCGTCGTGCAGACGGTGCTCAACGAGCTGCTCTACGGCTGGGTGTACGAGGTGAAGACGGAGTTCAATGGCCAGCCGCTCGAAGTCGAAGTGGTGATGCTCGCGGATTCGGTGCGGTGAGAATTCGCAAGGCGACACGCGCCGACATCCCGTCGATCGAGCGCGTCATGCGCGCGTCCGTCGCCGGCCTCGGCTCGCCGTTCTACGACGCGCAGCAGATCGCAAGCGCCGTCGAGCAGATCACGATCCCCGACGCGCAGCTCATCGACGACAACACGTTCTTCGTCGTCGAAGATGACGAGGGAATCGTCGCGTGCGGCGGCTGGAGCAAACGCAAGAAGCTCTACACCGGCTCCGCGGAACAGGCGCAACTCGAAGGTCTGCTCGATCCCGCGAAAGACGCGGCACGCATCCGCGCGATGTTCGTCGATCCGTCCTACGCTCGCCGCGGCCTCGGCCGCCTCATTCTCGAAGCATCGGAAGACGACGCGCGTCGCGCGGGCTTCCACGACTTCGAGCTGATGGCGACGCTGCCCGGCGTCCCGCTCTATCTCGCGTGCGGCTACGAGGAGATCGAGAAGACGACGATCGATCTCGCGGACGGGATGCGCATCGGGGGCGTGCGCATGCGCCGTGTAAAATAACCTCCCGAACCCATGCGGAACTCCCTCGTCCTTTTCTCTCTTTTCCTCGTGACCGCGTGCGCGACCGCGCCTCCGCCCGAGCAGAACAACGAGCGCGAGTGGACGCTCCTCACCGCCGACTATCAATGGATCCAAACCCTGCGCGACGCGCAGAAGAAGCCGGCGCCGAACGCGCCGCGCAAGGAGCAGATCGAGCTCGCGCTCGAGAACCACACGAAGCTCGCGCCGACGTACGACGCCTTCATCAGCAAGGTGCACGCGTATCTCGATCGCACGAGCGACCCGCGCGCCGCCGCCCTCCTCGCCCGCGAGAAGATCCTCCTCGGCGACGAGTACATGACCGTCCTCTCACGCTACGACAAGGCGATCTCGCTCTATCGCGAGGCGCTCGAGATCGAGCCGGCGAATGTCGACGCGCCGAAGAGGATTGCCGCGGCGGAGCAGAAACGTTTCGTGTCCATGACCGCGTTCTCCACGCTGAAGCAGGGGATGAAAGAGGATCAGGTGCGCAGCGCGATCGGTCTGCCGCGCGAGGACTGGATCAAGCAGGTCGTGCAGAACAACCGCGTGTACTCAGTCTGGATTTATCCGAAGGCCGATGGCGGCGCTTCGGCGGTCTACTTTGACAATGGCGTCGTGTATCACACAAACTGGAACGCGGCGGCACCGCCCGTCAAGCAGTGATGTTCCGGGAGGATGAGCGGATGGAAGAACTTCACGCTGCAGCGGACGATCAGTCCCATTACGAAATCTCACTCACCGCGGGACAGGCGTTCGTCGCCTTCGTCCTGCTGTTGCTCTCGCTGGCCGCCGCGTTCGCGTTCGGCCTCATGATCGGAAAGGGTCAGGCGGACGAGCGTCTCGTCGTGCGCAAGGAGACGCCGGTCGTCACCGAGGCGGGACTCGTTCCGAAGAAGAGCGAGGGAAAGATCGTCGAGCTCGGCGTCAGCAATGACGACTTCGAAGATACGACGACGGCGGCGGCTGAACCCGCGCCGCAAACCGAGACCAGTGTAGCGCCGGCCGCCTCGGCCGGCGGCGAAGTGACGACGACCGACGCGCCAGTCACAACGACGGCCGAGGCGGCCGTCGTTCCACCCGCGCCGGCACCGGCCGCGACGGCTCCGGTGTTGCACGTCACCACCTACGCGCAGCTCCTCTCGACCGGCGATCAGAAGACGGCCGAGGCGCTGGCGGCGCGGCTCATCGATCGCGGCTTCACCGCCGCGTACGTCGAGCGTGGCGCAACCGACAAGGGCGCGGTGTACCGTGTCCGCGTCAAATTCGATTCCGAGGCGGAGGCGAGGGCGGCGGAGGCGAAGCTGAAAGAGTTCTCGAAGGAAGTGTGGATCACAACGAAGTGACCGACAGGCGGAAGACCACCACACCCGAGCTCGAAGAGTTGCGCAGCGCGCAGGCGGCCAAGAAGCGGCCGTCCGGCGATCCGACGCACATCCTCGACAAAGCGATTTACCAGCTCTGGGAGACGATCAACGATCTCGACCAGATCCAGCCCGAGCGCGTCGAGCACTATCGCGTCTCCATCTTCGGCAGCT
>DATELS010000574.1:0-15767 GCA_035276365.1 Thermoanaerobaculia bacterium | reverse complement strand
GTCGAAGACCGCCTCGATCTTCTCCGCGCTCGCCTTCGGGATGCCGCGCTGCACGAGAAACTGCCGCGCCCAACGTCGCATGCGGCGCGTTTCATCGGCCGTTGCCTCGCGAATCGAGCCGGCGGCGCGGGGCGCGAAGTTCGTCGCGAAGTTGCCGTCGCCTTTCACCTCCGCCTTCGCGGCGATGGACACGCAGCCGAGCTCCGTGCGCTCGCCCGTGCGCACCGTGCCGCTTTCCTTGCCGTCGATCGAAAGCGTATAGCTGCGCGCGAACGCAAAATCCTCGCGCGGCCTGACCATCGCTTTGGTAAGCGGATCGAGCATCACGATCGGCTCGATCGCTTTTTCATCGTGCAGCCATGCGAGCAAAACGCGTCGCCCGGCTGCCGCGGACGGCAGCGCGAGCGACGCGAGAACGATCAGCGATACGACGCGAATCACGTAGTCGTCGGATTGTCGCCGCTTTGGCCGATCAGTTTCACCTTCGAGAACAGATCGGACATCTTCATGCCCGACAGCGACTCGAACAGCGCGGGCACCTGCGCGGCGATCGCGGCGAGGTCGCCGGTGATGCGATGCGCACCCGCGGCCTGACCTTCGCCGGTGGAGACGATCGTGATCTTGTCGACGTTCGCGAGCGGCGCGGCCATGGCCTTCACCATCTCGGGCATCTGGGTCATGAGCTTGTCGACGACCGCGGCCTGGTTCCACTCCTGATACGCCTCGGCCTTCACGTTCATCGCCTTCGCCTCGGCCTCGCCCTTCTTGAAGATGATCTCCGCCTCGGCCTCACCTTCCGCGCGTACCGACGCGGCGCGTCCCTCGGCCTCGATCATCAGGCGCTGGCTCTCCGCGGCGGCGAGCGTCTCGATGCGCGCGCGCTGCACTTCCGCTTCCTTCAGCACGGTGGCGATGAGCTCCTTCTCGTGACGCAGGATCTCGGCTTCCTGCACCTTGATCTGCTCCTGCTTCTCGATCTGCTGCACCTTCACCGACTCCGCGATGACCTGCTGCTGCATCACCTGCGACTGGATCTCGTACGCCTTGTCAGCCTGCGCCTGCTGGCGTTTCGTGATCTCGATGAACTGCGCGCGTTTCACTTCGAGGTCGCGCTGCGCCTCCGCCTGCGCGGCGAGCGACAGCGTTTCCGCGAGCACGCGGTGCTGGTCCGCCTCCGCCTTCTTGATCGCCGACTCCCGCAGCGCCTCGGCGCGCTTGATGGCCGTGTCGCGCTCCGCCTCCGCGGCGGCGATGTCCGCCATCATCTTGATGCGCGCGATGTCGGGGCGGCCCATGTTGGTGATGTAGTCGTTGCCGTCCTTCACTTCCTTGATCGTGAACGACACGACCTCGAGTCCCATCTTGTCCATGTCATCCGCGCACGTTGCGCGCATGCGGTCCGCGACCATCTCCGGCTGCTTCACGATCTCTTCGACCGTGAGCTGGCCGATGATGCCGCGCAGGTGGCCTTCCATGACGAGCCGGATGAGCCCCTCGCGCTGCTGCGCGGACTTCGAGAGGAACTGCTCGGCGCCGGTGAGGATCGACTCCTGATCGCTCTTCACCTTGATCTGCGCGACGGCTTCCACCGTCACGGCGACGCCCTGCTTCGTGTAGAGATCCTGTTTCGGCGCGACGTCGAACGACATCAGCTCGAGCGACAGCGCCTTGTAGCTGTGGATCATCGGGAAGACGACGGTGCCGCCGCCCTTGATCACGCGCGTGCCTCCGACGCCGTAGACGATGAACGCCTCGTTCGGCCCGACTTTGCGGTACATCTGCGCGATGAATCCGAGCAGCATCAGTGTGGCGAGCACGATGCCGCCGGCGACGATCCACGTGGAAAGGTTCAGCATTGGTTTCTCCTTGTTGGTCCTTCTTCTTTTCTTCTTTGACGACTGCTACACCTCGGTCAACTCGCTCCAGGTCGCGACATACGCGATCCCTTTCTCGTAGCGCGTGACGATCACCTCACTTCCTTTGTCGATGGCCTGACCGCTGTCGCTGCGCGCGGCGCAGACGCGGCGCGTGCCGGCATGCGTGAACACGATCTCGCCGGTGCCGTCGCCGGCGCGGATGGGGACGACCGTGCGCGCGACGACGCCGGTCATCGTCAGCGACGCGGCGACGGACTCGCGCCGCGCCAGCGCGTTGATGATGCTGTTGATGATGGACGCACCGAAGAGACCGATCACGACCGCGCCGACGACGACGAGTCGCGGCACGAGCGGCGTGAGTCGCTCGAGCAGGAGACCGCCGCCGCCGAACCACGTCAGAAACGCGGTGATCGCGGCGGCGTTGATCATCGACGACTTCGACCGCGGCGCGTGCAGGTTCAGCGCGCGATGGCTGTGCACGATGCCGTGAAAGATGTTGTCGAACACGGTCACGCTGTGCAGGCCGGAGACGAACGAGACGACGCTGAGCCCCAGGCCTGCGATGAAGCAGACGACGAAGGTAGTGATCATGGATTTGCTCTAAGCCTTTCTCTTCTTCCGCGACGGCTGCGGCGGCGGCGCGAGACTCTCGATCAGGTGATCGATGAGGTGCGTGTTCTCGACGATCGAGCCGAGGAGGACGAGGCACTCGCGCGAGTGCGGGTGTTTGGCGATCTGCAGCAGCGCCTCGCTCAGCCTGCGGTCTTCCGAGAACTCCTCCGCGCCCTCGATGAGCCAGAGGTCGAGGCGGTCGTCGAGATCGCGGCGCGGACGCGGACGCACGTGCGGCATGTCGTCGATGTCGTCGACGAGATGTCCCGGATGGACACGGAACAGGCGCGCCAGGAGGAGGCGCGTGTTGCCGGTCATGTGCGTGCGCGCGCCGCTCTCGAGCTGCGAGAGGTAGGACTGGCTGATCTGCCCGTCCAGCTCCTCGCGGACGGCGCGGGCCACTTCGGCCTGGGTCATCTCGCGTCCGAGGCCGCGGGCGAATCCCTCGAGGGTGCGGAGGCGTTGGAGTTTCTCGCCGAGCTTCATTGCAATCTGCAATATATTGCGAATTGCGATATTCGTCAAGTGACGGTATGTTGAACGCCGTGACCCACCGCCAGTCCGTGCACGACCTGAAGAGCCTGGTGCGCTCCTTTCACTCGCTGATCGCCATCGAGACGGTGGAGGAAGAGCGCGTCGAGGATCTGCTCTCGGAGCTGGCGAACGAGCTCGGACAGCCGCTCTTCGAGTGGTCGGTCACGACCGGCTTCCGCCGCCGCGGCACGACGCTGCCGGTCGGCAACACGTACGACGCGCTCGCGGTGCTGAAGCACATCCACGAGCTTCGCGTCGACGCCATCTTTCTCCTCAAAGACCTCGGGCCGCACCTGCAGAAGCCGGAGACCTGCCGCGCGCTGCGCGAGGTCACGCGGAAGATGGCCCACACGTCGTCGGCGATCGTGGTGACGGGCGAGCCGCTCGAGCTGCCGCGCGAGATCGATGCGGTCGCCGTGCGCTTCGAGCTCAAGCTGCCGGACGAGAACGAGCGTCGCGAAGTCGTGCGACAAGTCGTGGAGTCGATGCAGCAGCGGCAGCCCGTGGAGATGGATCTCACGCGCGAGGACGTACAACGCCTCATTCACGCGCTCTCCGGACTCACGCTGCGTCAGACGCGGAGCGTGATCGCGCAGGCGATCCTCGACACGGGCAAGCTCGCGCCGATGGACATCGAGCACGTGATCCGTCTGAAGGGCGAGATCATCGAGCGCGGCGGCATCCTCGAGTTCTTTCCGGCCGAGGAGAATCAGTACGAGCTGGGAGGCTTCGCGCGGCTGAAGGCGTGGCTCGAGGACGCGCGCATCGGATTCACGGACGAGGCGAAGGCGGTGAATCTGCAGCCGCCGAAGGGCGTGCTCTTCGTCGGCGTGCAGGGCTGCGGCAAATCGCTCGCGGCAAAGTTCATCGCGCGCAGTTGGCAGATGCCGCTGCTCAAGCTCGACGCGGGACGCCTGTACGACAAGTACGTTGGCGAGTCGGAGAAGAACTTCCGTCGCGTGACCGCGGTCGCGGAGTCGATGGCGCCGGTCGTCCTCTGGATCGACGAGATCGAGAAGGCGTTCGCGTCGGTGACGGCGTCGGACGCGGACGGCGGACTCTCGCAGCGCCTGTTCGCATCGTTCCTGACGTGGCTGCAGGAGAAGAAGGAAGGCGTGTTCGTGGTCGGCGCGGCGAATGACGTCGGACGCATGCCGCCGGAGCTGCTGCGCAAAGGACGCTTCGACGAGATCTTCTTCGTCGATCTGCCGAGCGCGGAGGAGCGGAAGACGATCGCCGCGATTCATCTGAAGCTGCGCAAGCAGAACGCGCAGGCGTTCGATCTCGCGCGCATCGCCGCGGCATCGGAGGGATTCAGCGGCGCGGAGATCGAGCAGGCCGTGATCGCGTCGCTCTATCGCGCGCTGCACGCGAAACAATCGCTGACGACGGAGCGCGTGGTCGATGCGATGCGCGGCACGGTGCCGCTGTCGGTGGCGCGGCGCGAAGACGTGGAGCGATTGAGGGAGTTTGCCGCGGGACGCTTCACGCCGGTGGCGTGAGCGTTACTTCCCGTACGCGAAGCACGCGCCCGGATCCTGCTCCTGCGCGCGCGCGACGTCGCATCCGCTGTCGCCGCTGCTCTGCGTGAGCGCGGAGCCGATGAGCGTGACGACGACCGCGTCTTTCGGCGGATCGGGCGGATCGGGATAGCCGGCCACCTGCAGGTCGACGAGCTTCTTGTCCGAGGTCACGCGGACGTAGCCGTCGGTGACTTCGACCTTCGCCTTCGCAAAGTGCGCGGTGTAGCCGTTGTGCATCGGGATGTCCATCATCAGCAGGAAGCCGCGATCGATGGACTGGTCGCCGTTCGTGTCGAGGAATACCGCCACGCGGTTGTTGCTGATGCTGCGCACGACCGCCTCGCCGGAGAGCTGCATCGGCCGCGCGTGCGCGGACGCCGCAACGAGAAGCAAAACCGCGAGCGGAAGGGTCTTTCGCATGACGGGTGTGCGCTCAGGATAGCACGACCACGAGCAGGGTCAGGTCGTCTTCGAGCTCGCCGCCGCCGAATGCCGTGGCGGCCTCGAGAATGCGCTTCTGCAGCTCGGGCGCGGACGCCTCGCGATGCGCGACGACCAGCTCCGCGACGCGATCGTCGCCGAACATGTCGCCGCGCGCGTCCGTGACCTCGGTGACGCCATCCGTGAACAGCACGATGCGGTCGCCGCGCTCGAGCGCAAGCTCGCGCTCTTCGTACGGCGTGTCGCGGAAGAGACGCGAGATCGCGGGTCCGCCGTCCGCGAGCCGGAGGATCGTGCCGTCCGCGCGCGCGAGGATCGGCGCGTTGTGTCCCGCGTTGCACCAGCGCAGGCGCATCGCGGCGAGATCGATCGTCGCGTAGAAGAAGGTGACGAAGCGTCCGCCGGAGAGGCTCGACACGACGACGCGCCGCACGCGCTCGCACAAGTCGCGCGGCGATCCGCTCGCCGACGCGCGCACCGCGGCCTGCAATCCGGACATCGTCAGCGCGGCGGCCATGCCTTTGCCCGCGACGTCGCCGATGCAGATCGCCAGCTCGCGCTCGGAGAGCTTGATGAGGTCGTAGTAGTCGCCGCCCATCGTCCGCGCGGGCTGCCACATGCCGCTGACTTCGAGCCCTTCGATGCGCGGCATCTCGCGCGGCAGCAGCGACTCCTGAATCGTCCGCGCCTGCGTGTAGTCCGCCTCCTCGGCGAGCAATCGAATGCGATCGAGCGCCGCCGCGAGCTCCTCCGCCGCCGAGCGCAGAAACTCGACGTCTTCCTCTTCGAGCGCGGCGCCGGAGAGCTTCGCGCCCGCGGCGATGAGGCCGCGCGTGCCGATCGGCGTCACGTGCGCGGTGCCGAGTCGCGCCAGCGCGGGATCGTTCGCGCCGCTCACGCGCAGGCGGCCGAGGATGTCGTCGGGCAAGCCGACTTTCGCGGTGGCCACGAAGTCGCCCTGCTTTTCCGTAAACACGGCGATGGCGCGGTTCTGCAGCGCGTGCTGCAGTTTGTCGGCGGACGACGCGAGCAGCGCGTGCGCGTCGCTCATCACGCGGCTGTCCGCCGCGATTGCGCGCAACGCCTCCGGATAGTCGTAGCGGCTGCGAAAGAGATTGCGATCGACGAGCGTCTGCAGCTTGTTGCGCAGCGGCACGAACAGCAGCGCGACGACGAGCGTCGACGCGATGACCATCGTCTGGTTGTGCAGTCCCGCGACGCGCACGAGCAGCGTGCCCAGTCCGCCGACCAGCGCGAGGTAGACGAGGATGATCGCCGTGCTCAGGATCGCGTAGCTGACGGTCTTGCGGATGATGACGTCGATGTTCATCAGCCGGTACTTCAAGATCGCGAACGCGAACGAGATCGGGATGAGCAGGTAGAGCAGCGTCGAGAAGACGGTCACGTACTGCGCGACCGTGAGCCAGTTCGCGACATCGCTCTGCATCGCCAGCTTCACGAAGATC
Source organism: Thermoanaerobaculia bacterium (assembly GCA_035276365.1). Taxonomy (GTDB): domain Bacteria; phylum Acidobacteriota; class Thermoanaerobaculia; order Gp7-AA8; family Gp7-AA8; genus QHVT01. Next base: position 9,314 of record DATELS010000574.1, on the reverse strand, counting down.
GCGGCCTGCATCAGCGTTCCGAGGACGATGCGCGTGCCGAGGGCGATGGCGGTGCCCCACAGCGGCCACTTCACCTGCCGCCGCTCCTCCGCGCCCGCCTCGCGATACGAGCGGTACATGGCGATGCACGCGAGCACCGGAAACGCGGTGAGCGCCCCGACGACGACGAGCGACGAGAGGACGCCGGTCGTGAAGCCGAGCCAGCGCGCGTTCGTCGCCGCCGCGATGCGCCCGATGCCGAGAAAGAGCGCGACGATGAAGACGAGCGACTGCACCGGCCGATGCCAGAACGCGTTGCGCATCCCCTCCGTGCGACCGCGCCGCGCGATGCGCAACGCGATGCCGAAGCCGGCCAGCGTCAGGAGCGCGGTGCCGATGTTGAGCGGGAGTTCGATCTGGCGCTCCGCTTCTTTCGACGCGCTGACGAGCATCGTGATGCCGAGGAGCGTGACGATCGCCGCGACGGCCATCGCGGGAATGCCGTAGACCCAGTACAGAACGCGCGGCGAGGTTTGCAGCACGCGGCGGTCGCGTGGGAAGACGAGCGCGAGGTGCAGCGTCAGCGGCAGAAACGCGATCGCGGCCGAGGTGAAGGTGAGGAACGGAATCAGATTCTTCTCGGTCGACGCCGTGTAGATGCCGCGCATGTTCGATGCGTCGAGCGTCAGCGCCGGCGCGGCGGTGAGGTAGACCGCGCCCACGACGAGCATCGCGTAGAAGACGACGACGCGCCGGTCGTACGGCTGCTTCGCGAAGACGACGAGACCGATGGCGAGAAACGCCAGCGCCACCATGAGCGAGACGCCGCAAGTCACGACGTACAGCGCGTTGCGCAGCGGCGAGCCGAGGGGCACGGAGACGTCATGTGTGCCGCGCGCATCGCGGATGCGATACGTGACGATGTCGCCCGTGCGCAGGCGCGCGTCGAGTTGCTCGAGCGCCTTGTTATCGCTCACCGGAATGCCGTTGATCGAGACGATGGCGTCGCGCGCGCGCATGCCCGCCTTCGCCGCGTGCGCGCCGGGATAGACCATGAAGACGGCGCCCGGCTCGATGCCGAAGACGCGCGGCTGGCGCTTCTGCTCGGGCATCACCGGGAAGTAGTTGACGCCGGTGATGCCGCTCGCGCTCCAGTGCCGGATGCGCAGCGCGCCGTACGCCGCCATCCCGCCGACGGCGATCAGCGCCGCGAGGACGGCGACCGCGACGCGCGTTTTCACTCGCGCGATCCGCGCCGGTTGACGATCGACATGAACTCGGTGCGCGTCCGCTCGTCGTTGAGGAACTCGCCGCGCAGCACGTTGGTCTCCATGAACGACGACTCCTGCTCGACGCCGCGCATGACCATGCACAGATGCACGCCGCCCATCCACACGGCGATGCCGCGCGGCTCGAGGATTTTCTCGATCGTGCCCGCGACGTCATGCGCGAGATGTTCCTGCGACTGCAATCGCCGCATGTGCACTTCGACGATGCGCGGAATCTTCGATGCGCCGATGATCCACTCCTCCGGGATGTAGCCGACGATGAAGCGCCCGAAGAACGGGAGGATGTGATGCGCGCACAGCGTCTTGTACGTGCCGCCGATGACGACCATGTTCTGGCACTTCTCGTCCGCGCGCGAGCACGCCTTGCGGAAGAGGGTCGTCAATTTTTTGACGTCGGTGTAGTCGTAGCCGCTGGTCATCGTGACGAGCGACTCCGCCCAGCGCCGCGGGGTATCGAGCAGGTTCTCGTCTTCGAGATCGACGTGCAGCAGCCGCAGCACCTCGCGCAGATGGTGCTGCAATTGCTGGCGATCGATGGACGGCCGCGGTGAGGTGAGCAACCCGCGGTCGTCGACGAGCGCGTCGAGCTCGTGCGGCACGATGGAAAGCTCGCTGGGGTCTTTCATGGGGGCTAACTCTACATCTCGTACGATGTTACTGGTGGTTGGTTGCTGGTTCCTTAGGCAACCTTCTCGCATATTGACTACTGAATGATGATTCATTCATACTGCCGCCGCCCCGAAAAACGGCGATAATCCAACAGGAGTTTTCAACATGGCCGAAGTCAAGACCCAGGGCGCCGTCGAGGCGATGGAAGTCGCCGAGGCGTCGCGTGAGACCGAGTGGGAAAAGCCATCGTTCGTCGGGGACCTCTTCCTCGGCAAGCTCAACGTCGATCTCATTCATCCGTTCCCGGAGCAACCCGAGGCGGACAAGGCGGAAGCCGATGAGTTTCTCGCCAAGCTCGAGCGCTTCTTGGCGGAGAACGTCGACGCCGACGCGATCGATCGCAACGGCGAGTACGACTACGAGCTCTTCAAAGGTCTGAACGCGCTCGGCGCGTGGGGCATGAAGATCCCGAAGGAGTACGGTGGTCTCGGCTTCAGCGCCACCAACTACAACCGCGCCCTCGGCCTCGTTGCCACGTGGTGCGGCTCGACCGTCGCGTGGCTCTCCGCGCATCAGTCGATCGGCGTGCCGCAGCCGCTCAAGCTCTTCGGCACCGAGGAGCAGAAGAAGAAGTATCTGCCGCGGTTCGCGAAAGGCGCGATCTCCGCGTTCGCGCTCACCGAGCCGGGAGTCGGATCCGATCCCGCGAAGATGCAGACGAGCGCGGTGCCGAGTCCGGACGGCAAGGGTTGGATCCTCAACGGCGAGAAGCTGTGGTGCACGAACGGCCTCAAGGCCGAAGTCATCGTCGTCATGTGCCAGACGCCGCCGAAGGTCGTGAACGGCAAGGAGAAGAAGCAGATCTCCGCGTTCATCCTCGACATGGACACGCCGGGCGTCGAGATCGCGCACCGCTGCCAGTTCATGGGACTGCGCGGCATCGGCAACGTCAACATCAAGTTCAACAACGTGTTCATCCCGAAAGAGAACCTGCTCTGGAAGGAAGGACACGGACTCAAGCTCGCGCTCATCACGCTGAACACGGGACGCCTCACGATTCCCGCGGGTTGCGCGGCCAGCGGCCGGCGCATGCTCGAGATCGCGCGCGAGTGGGTGAACGAGCGCGTGCAGTGGGGCCTGCCGATCGGCAAGCACGAGGCGGTCGCGGCGAAGCTGTCGTGGATGGCGTCGCACACGATGGCCATGGAAGCGATCGTGTGGCTGACCTCGGGACTCGCGGACAAGGGCGAAGTCGATCTTCGACTCGAGGCCGCGATGGCGAAGCTGTTCAACACCGAGGTGGCGTGGCAGTGCATCGATCACCTGGTGCAGATTCGCGGCGGACGCGGATTCGAGACCGCGGACTCGCTCAAGGCGCGCGGCGAGAAAGCCGTGCCGGTCGAGCGGATCATGCGCGACATGCGCATCAACCGCATCTTCGAAGGCACGAGCGAGATTCAGCATCTCTTCATCGCGCGCGAGGCGGTCGATCCGCACATGAAGCGCGGCTACAAGATCCTGCAGCCGGAGACGCCGACCGGCGAGAAGGTCTCCGCCGCGGCGAAGGCCGGCGCGTTTTACGCGGCGTGGTATCCGTCGCAGTACGTGGGCTGGAGCCGCTTCCCGAAGCACGGCGAGTTCGGACGTCTCTCGAATCACATGGGCTACGTCGAGCGCCAGTCGCGGCATCTCTCGCGCTCGATCTTCCACGCGATGATGCGCTTCCAGGCGAAGCTGGAGCGGAAGCAGATGGTGCTCTTCCGCATCGTCGACATCGGCACGGACCTCTTCGCGATGTCCGCGACGATCAGCTACGCGACGATGCTCGCGAAGAAGGGGCAGACGAATGCGCTCGAGCTCGCGGATCTGTTCTGCCGCGAGGCGCGCACGCGCATCGATCAGAACTTCCGCACGCTCTTCGACAATCACGACGAGCTCGCGTACAAGGTCGTGCAGAAGATGATGAAGGGCGAGTACGAGTGGCTGGAAGGTCACCTCGTGCAGCCGATCGTTCCGACGGCGGAGCAGGTAGAAGAGGCGATTCGCAAGCTCGCCTAGGGACGCCAGAAGTGAATCGTGCGATGCGCGAAGCCGCGGCCCTCGCGGCTTCGCAGCCACACGACATGCGCTCCCTCGGATAGAAAACTCACCGGTAGCGATCGCGCGAATGCACGCGTGGTGATGTTCGCGACGGGAGTTTCATCGATCATCACGTCGACGTCGTCGACGCGCATGCGTCCCATGAGCAGCAGCGGGTCTTGCACGGTCGCGCCAGGTGCCGGTGCGTCGAGAAACGCGTCGTCGTTCTCGGTGACCGGCGGCAGTGACTCGAAGAGCGGGCGAAAGGTCACGGGCTCGACGACGTCGAAGAACTCCGATGCGATGACGCGCCCGTTGCGCATGCAGTTCGCACAGCCGCTCGGCGCGTCGCCGCGCGCGTGCTGTTCGCGAAATGCGCGATACGCGGCGCCGTTCCAGATCGACTCGAACGGTTCGTCGACGATGCTGCCGAACGTCGTGTCGTTGAGACAACACGTGCGCACTTCACCGGCGACGGTGACCCAGATCGTCGACCACGGTTCGCTGCACGAACGCGTCGCGTTGCTCAAAGTCGCGACGCTCTCCACGTAGTCGAACTGATCGCGCACGGCGGTGAGACGGCTCCCGAATGCAACGCCACGTTTTTCGGCGATCGACTTTGCCTCGGCGATCAACGCGCGCACGTGATCCGGATCGACGAGGCCGAGGTGCTCGCGGCGGTAGTGGTCGTCGAGGGCGGTGCCCGCGACTTGCGACAGCAGCGGCTCGACATGCACACCCGTCGCGCCTTCATTTGCGCAGAGGTCGACGAGCCGCGGGATGTCCTCGACGTTCGAACGCATCGCCACGAACGAGAACGACACGCGCACGCCCGATGCGACGAGCGCGCGAATGCCGCGCAGCACGCGCTCGAATCGCGCGCCGACGCGAATGGCCTCGTACGTCTCCGCGCGCGCTCCGTCGAGCGACACGGTCACGTGCCGCACGCCCGCCCGCGCGAGCGCATTCGCCTTCGCGTCGTCGATGAGTGTGCCGTTCGTCGTGAACGCGACATCGACGCCGCACGACGCGAGCTCGCGGATGTAGTCGGTGAGATGCGGATTGAGCAGCGGCTCGCCGAGTCCGAACAGATACGCGCGCAGCAGCGTGGAGAAGAGCGGACGCAGACGCGCGAAGAGATCGGGCGTCAGATACGGAGGGCGTCCCGAGGCGTTGTCGTAGCGCGGGTCATAGTGAATCGCGCACATCGTGCAGCGCACGTTGCAGCGCGCGGAGACTTCGACGAATGCTTGAATCGGCGAGCCCGCGTGTCGCGGCGAGCCCGCGCGATGCGCGAGCCGCGCCTGCGTGACATTGCGCCAGCGGCGGGCATCCATGAAACAGAGATACGGATGCGCCTACGGTTCCATCGGGTCGCGCCGGCCCTGCACCTTCTCCTCGTCGTCGCGCGACTCGTGACCGCCGTACTCCTTCACGAGACACGCGCCGCAGATGAGCTTGTGATCGGTGACGCCGGGACGCGGCGCCCATCCGTCCTCCGCCACCGCCTGCGCGAAGCAGCGCGTGTACTCCTCCGGAATCTCGCCGACGATCTCGCGGCGCACATCGCATTCGCCGCATTCGAGGAGCACGCGTCCTTCCATCTCAGTCCCTCTTTTCCGCTGCCACCTCGGAAGAGATTGCGAATTTGAAGCCGTCGGGATCCTGCACGCGAAACACGCGCGCGCCCCACGGCATATCCGTCGGTTCCGTCGCGAGCGTGCCGCCGCGTGCGCGAATCGCGTTCGCGAGCTCGTCGATGTTCTGGTCCGTCGTGATCATCAGCGAGAAGCCCTCGCCTTTCACGCGATCCGCGCCCTTCGCGCCGTCGTCCTGCGCGAGCAGCACCCGCGCGTCGCCGGCGAAGAGCGACACCGCCATCAGCTTGCCGTCGCGCACGTACTCCTGCCGCACCGCGAAGCCGACGACGTCGCGATACCACGCCAGGCTGCGCGCGAGATCGCTGACCGTGAGCGATGCCGAGAGAGCGCGTCCCTGCAGCGCGTCCGCCATCAGTTCACCGTCTCGCCCGCGGCGGGGAACACCGGCGTGATGTCGACCGGGATGTCGCTCAGCTTCGCGATCACCGACTGCATCTCCGGCGTCGACACGCCATAGCGATCGAGCAGCGCCTGCGCGCGATTGAGATCGCCCGTGGCCTCGATCGTCAGCAGCTCCGTCGCCAGCGAGCGCACGCCCTCGCGATACTTCGCGAAGTCGACCGTGTACGTGCCGTCGCCCCGCGGCGTGACCGCGCCCTTCTCGCGCAGCCAGTTCCACTGAATCGCGGTGCCGCGTCCGTGCGCCTCGTCGATGCCGAAGCGCATCGAGCGGAACATGAGTCCCGTGTACGTCGCGAAGAGATGGCGGTCGTCGACGTTCGTCAGCAGGCCGTGCTCCTGCGCATAGAGGATGTTCCACAGCCCGACCACGTCGGCCTTGCACTCTTCGATCGTGGAGTAGGTGTTCTTCAGCAGGATGCGCGTGTCGACGCGCTGTCCCGAGCCCGCGGGATCGGGGATGAGCCCCGGTCCGAGTCCGTGCGAGAGCTCGTGGAAGAGCGTGTGGTTGAAGTACGCGTCGAACGAGATGAGATCGCGCAGCGACGGCTCGAGCACGCGCAGCGCGATCGGCTTGCCGCTGCGCGCGAATTTCGCGTCCATCACGTTCTTGAGCAGCACCTTCTTCGAGCCCTTCTGCTCGCGCACGACTTCGTCGTTCGGCAGATTGAAGGCCGACGTCTGTACGCCGCGTCGCGCGTCGCCCGCGGTGAAGATCTCCTGCACGACGCGGATCGGCGACTCCGTGCCGCGGTTCGGGTTCTTGTACTGCTCGGGCTCGGGGAGATTGCGCTCCATGTCCGGCAGGTGCTGCGCGTAGTTCGCGAGCTTGTCGCTCTCCGGCTTGTCGACGACCGTCACGAACGACTCGAACGACGCCTTGTAGTTGAACATGTTGTCTTCGTAGACCTCGTACGGTCCGATGACGACTTCGATCGGGCCGTTGAGATCCATCCACGCCATGTCGCTCTGGCGATAGTCGTCCTTGAAGAACGCGTCGGCGAGCTGGTTGAGGTAGATGCGCAGCGACGTGTTCGACGTGATCGACGCCGCCTCGCGCAGCCGCGCCGCCGCGCCTTCGAGCTGCGGCCGGTAATACTGCGAGTAGCGGATCGGCGTCAGCTTGTCGCCGCTGCGGCGCACGACGGTGAAGAGTCCCTGCAGCTCGTCCTTCTGCTCCGGATGGTCGGCGACGTAACGCTCGAACTCTTCCTTCGTCATGCCGGGCGGATAGAACGCGCCGCTCTCCGGCTTCTTGCCTTCGTTGCCGAACGGCTCGATGAACGGCTCGTCCTGCGCGAGCCGGTCCCAGCGACCTTTGTTCGCGAGGAAGTATTCGTACGCGTCGCGATCGAGCGGCGACTGGTTCGCCTGCGCCGCGAGGCGCTCGCGATACTCGGTGTTCTGCTCCGAGACCTGCCGCCAGTAGATCTCATCGATGAACTTCGAGGCCTCGATGAGTTTCTCGACGACGCGCTTCTCTTCGTCATTCAACAGCGAGCGGTCGTAGTCGATGACGGTGCGCGGCAACTGCGCGAGCCGCTTGGGCACGTCCTGCTTCGCGGCGAGATGACCGCGCGGCGTGTCGCTCGGCTTGATCGCGGGCGACGTCGTGGAGGTCTTGCACGCCGCCGGAAGAATGAGAAGGAGGAGGAGAGAGAGCTTCTTCATGGCGGTCGGGATTCTATTCGAGTCGGCGTTCTGCTATCGTCGGGCGCCAGTTCAGCCGAGGTCGACTGCACGTGATCATCGAGTGCCCGAGTTGCCATTCGAAGTACCAGTACGACGAGGAGCGATTCGAGCGGAAGGCCTCGAAGAAGATCAAGTGCGCGCGCTGCCAGCAGATCTTCGAGATCCACAATCCCGCGTTCACGCCTCCGCCGTCGCCGCTCGTCGAGCCTGGCGATCGCACCTACACGGCGAAGGACACGTCGCGCTCCAAGCCCGCGCCGCAAGACACGACGGAGCAGTCGCCGCTGCCGCCCACGGACAAGCGCGAGAACGAGTTGCAGCTCCCAGCGGGCAAGCGCTTGTCGCTGGCCATCCTCGACGGACCCGACGCGGGCAGCGTGTATCGCATCGAGAAGCCGCGCGTGACGATCGGCCGCTCGAACGCGGACTTGACGCTGAATGACAGCGAGGCCTCGCGCAATCATGCCGCGATCGAAGTCCGCGACACGAATTGCCGCCTCCTCGACCTCGGCTCCACCAACGGCACCCTCGTCAGCGGCGCGAAGATCCACGAGCCGATGGAGATCGCGGACAAGTCGGAGTTCCAGGTGGGAGCGACGACGCTGATGTTGATCGTGACGGACGACGCGTAGTGGATGAGCTGCGAACGCTCTACCGCCACCGGCAGCTCATCGCGGCGCTCACCGCGCGCGACCTGAAGGCGCGCTACCGCGGCTCCCTCCTCGGCTTCTTCTGGTCGCTCGCGAATCCGCTCCTGCTGCTCGCGGTCTACACGCTCGTCTTCACGAAGTTCTTTCCGCAACAGGTCGTGCAGCCGTATCCGCTCTTCCTCTTCTCCGGCATTCTGCCGTGGACGTTCTTCGCCGCCGCGACGCTGGAGTCGACCGGCTCGATCTCGTCGAACGCGGGTCTGATCAAGAAGGTGATGTTTCCCGCGGAGGCGCTGCCGCTGGTCGTCGTGTTCTCGCACCTCGTGCACTTCGCGCTGGCGGTGCCGATCCTCCTCGCCGCCATCCTCGCCTTCGCCGCCCTCGGCAAGTTCACGCTGAGTGCGACGATCCTGCTCGCGCCGCTCCTCATGCTCGTGCAGACGATCTTCGTCGCCGGGATCGCGATGACCGTGTCGTCGGCGTCGGTCTTGTTTCGCGACCTGCGCGACATCGTCGCGAACCTGCTGCAACTCGGCTTCTTCGTCACGCCGATCCTCTATCTCATCGACACGATTCAATCGCGCCCGCTGCGCGCGCTGCTGCGCTGCAATCCGATGACGCCGTTCGTCGTCGCGTACCAGGACGTGTTCTTCTTCGGCCGTCTGCCGAACCTCTCCGACACGGTGCTGATGCTCTTCTACGCCGCCGCGTCGCTGACGATGGGCTTCTTCGTCTTCGAGCGACTGCGCGACACGCTGGCCGAGGCGATTTAAGGACGCACGGCGCGGCGCTTGGACGGCGGCGGAGGCGCGTCGAGCACGTTCACGGTCATCGTCGCAGTCGGTTGTCCGACGCTCTCCGTCAGCGTCGCGACGACGGATGCGACGCCGGCTTCGCGCGCGGCGATCGTGAACGTCGCGCTGCCGCTCACCGGCACCGTGATGAACGACGGGATG
>DATELS010000573.1:0-7566 GCA_035276365.1 Thermoanaerobaculia bacterium | reverse complement strand
AGTGCGGCGAGCAACGCGCGCAGGTCCGCGAGGCGCAGCGCCTCCAGCGTCGCCGCGTTGAGGCTCGCCTCGCGCAGCTCCTCGCTGTGAGTCGCGGCGTAGACGAGAGGCAGGATTCCGTGTTGCTCGAGCGCGTCGATCGGAAGAGACGACACCGCGCGAGGCAACGCGGAGGAGCTCACAACCGGTTGATCAGGCGCTGCGCCTTCGGCAGCAGCGCGGCGCCGAGGGCGACCTTCACGATGTCCGCGAAGACGAACGGCGCGACGGTGAGTGCGAACGCCGTGCGGCGATCGATCGTCGCCGCGAACCACGACCAGCCGCCGAGATAGATGACGCCGAGGGAGACGAGCATCGCCACGATGGCGCGGACGACCGAGTTGCCCCAGCCGCGCTCCGAGATGAATCCGGCCAGACCCGCCGCGAACGGATACGAGTAGAGGAAGCCCGCGGTCGGGCCGACGAGCCAGTACGGACCGCCGTGTCCCTGCGCGAACACCGGCAGGCCGCTCATGCCTTCGAGCAGGTAAAGCGTTGCCGCGGCCGCGCCGCGCGTGCCGCCGAGAACCACGCCCACCAGGAGGACGGCCATCGGCTGCAGCGTCAGCGGCACCGGCGTGAACGGAAGCGGGATCGCCACCTGCGCCGCGATCGCGATCAGCGCGCTCGCGCTGACGACGAGCATCACCTCCGCGGCCGCGCGTCCGCGCGCGAGGCGCTGCATCACGACGGCGGGGATGGTCATCGCGTTCTCATTCATCGCTCTCTCTCCCTGACACCAGAATCGCGGGCAGCAGCGTGATCGCGGCCAGCCCGCTGAAGAAGATTCCAAAGAACGAAGCATAACCAATCGAGCGCAGACCCGGGTAGTGCGACAGCGCGAACGAGCCGTACCCGACAATGGTCGTCAGCGCCGCCATCACGACCGCCTTGCCCGTCTCCGGCGCCGTGACTCCGAAATCCTTCGGACTCTCGGCGTAGCGATGCAGGATGTACACCGCGTAGTCCGTGCCGCAGCCGATGATCATCAGCCCGACGAAGATGTTCATGAAGTTGAACTGCAGTCCGCCGATGGCCATGAGTCCGAGCATCGCGATCGCGCCCGCGAGGAACGGCACGAAGGTGAGCATCGCCGGACGCAGGCGGCGGAACGACACGATCATGATGACGATGACCGCGACGAGACCGATCGTCGTCGAGCGCACGGCGTCCGCGCGCACGATGCGCCGCAGTGTGCCGCTCACGAGGTTGATGCCGGTCAGGATCCCGCCCGTGCGCTCGTTGAGCGCGAGCAGCTTCGGGGGCACGTCGCGCGGCCACTTCGAACCCGCGGGATAGATGTACGTGACGGACATCCAACCCTCCTTCGTCTGCTTGACGAAGCGGCGCAGGAAGGTGAGGAGGTCGGGATCGTTCAGCGTGTCGAGGCTGATCGGCTCTTTCGGCGCCAGCGTCTGCGCGAACAACTCCATGTACGAGTCATACGCCTCGGACCTGAAGCCGTTCTCCTCGAGCGCGGCGCGGAAGGTCTTGTTGATGCGGTCGTAGTTGAAGCGATCGGCGCGACCCGCGTCGAGCGTGCGGATCACCGCGAGCTGCTCCTCGCGCGGCGGGACGAACGTCGCGATCGATTGATACGAGCCGATCGTCTTGTCGGCGACGAGTCCGCGCAGCTCGCGTGCCGCGGCGTGCGTGCGCGTGATCACCTCGTCCTGCGTCTTGCCCTCGATCACGTACATCATGAACTCGAAGGACTGGCCGAACTTCTTCGTCACCTTCTCCTGATTGACGACGCCGGCGTTGCCTTTCGCGCGCAGGTCCTGGATGTTGTCGCTGAAGCGCAGGCGCACGGAGAAGACGGCGCAGATCGCGATGAAGACGACCCAGATCGTGATGGTGCGCCGCGGATTGCGCAGCGACGCGCCGATGAGTTTCTCCGAGCCGAACGAGTGCAGGAACAGCTTCGGCGCCTTCTTCGCGCCGTGGCGCTCGGAGATCACGATCAGCGCCGGCAGCATGAGCGCGGTGCAGAGGAGGAAAAACAGCACGCCGGTGCCGGTCAGAAATCCGAGCTGCGTCATGCCGCGAAAGTCGGTGGCGAGGAACGCGTAGAACGTCGCGGCGGTGGTGAATGCTGCGACGGCGACTCCCGGCAGCGACGCGCGAATCGCGGTCACGATGCCGTGCGGCATCGTCGCGCCGCGATTGCGCTCGTCGACGTAGCGCCCGTACATGACGGTGATGAAGTCGATACCCAATCTGGCGAGCAGCGCGGCGAATCCCGCGCTCGCGGACGAGAGCTGTCCGTACACCGCGCCCGCGATGCCGAACGTCATCAGCAGGGCGAGTCCCATCGGCACCGCGCCGTACACGACGGCCGCGGGACGGCGGAACGCGTACAGGAAGAGTCCGAGGACGCCGAAGAAGGAGCCGAGGATGTTGACGATGACGTCGCCGCGGATGAGGTCCGCGTCGCCGGCCGCGATCTGATAGCCGCCGGTGTGCTCGATGACCGGCAGCGCTGCGTTCGGATTGCTCTTCTTGAATTCGGCGAGCGCCTGCGCCTCGATCTGCCGTCCGTCCGCGAGCAGCTCTTTCGCGAACGGCACGTCCTGCGCGGGACGCCGCGGCTTGGCGAGGATGAGCAGCATCGTGTGATCGGCCGAGAGGTAGTAGCCGCTCGACGCGTCGATGCTGAAGCCGCCGCCCGCGGACGCGAACTTGCCGAGGAAGATCGGCGCGAGGTTGAACGGGTCGTATTGGATGAGCTGTTTGAGCGCGAACGACTGCGGCGTCTGCAGCAGCGCGCGGTTGCGCGCCACGTTCTGGCGGATGCCGTCATCCGACAGTTTCTGCGCGACCTGCTCCAACTCCTCGGGTGTCAGGAAGAGCATCGCCCGCGGCAGCACGATCTCGACGAAGTCGAGCGGGTTGGGGATGCGGTACTGCACTTCCTCGATGCGCGCGTTTTTCCGATAGCCTTGCGCGATCGACTCGATGAGCGAGTCGTACGTGTTGATGTCGGCGCCCTTCGGCAGTTGAAGGACGACGACGTGGTTGTCGAGCGTGCCGAGGTCGCGCAGGACTTTGCGGAACTCGTTGACCTCGCGGTTTTTCTGCGGGATGAGGTTGAGCAGATCGGGATCGAAATGAATGCGCGACGCGCCCGCGAAGGCGATCACGCCGACGATCAGTCCGGCGATGGCGATCTGTTTGCTGTGCCGGAGACACAGCTTGGCGAGAGCATCGAAAAATCGATCGAGCAAGCGGGCGGGCAATTAACATGCTGAGAAGAGCGAGTCAAGGATTCTTGCTGTTGTGCGTGGTCGCGCTTGCCTGCGGCAAGCCCGATCCACTCACGGAAGAGAAGGCGAAACAGATCGTCGGCGCGTGGCTGTTCAAGCGCGAGCCGGTGTACGCCGAGGTGCCGCAGAAGGTGTGGTGGACGCCGAAGGCGCCGAAGGACGACTACGACGAGAAGGCGCTGCGCACGCTGCGCAATCTGGAGCGCGCGGGGCTGGTGACGGTCCACGCGGAGGAGAAAGGCGACTCCGCGACGTACATCGCCAAGACCACGAAGAAAGGCTTCCCGATCCTCGGCACCGCCCCGAGCATGCGCGGTCCGGTCTACCGGGCGCAGATCGCGGAGAAGCTCTACGACGGCATGCGCAACTTCGTCCGTCATCCGCACGAGCCGACCGTGGGACACGCGGAGCTGGTCTGGCACTACGGCCACCCGACGTGGCTCTATCCGCTGTTCGAGACGAAGATCAACAAGCCGCTCGACACGCCGTTCGTGTCGCACGTGTCGTTCTGGTACGAGAAGCACCAGTGGCGATTCGAGGTGAATGTGAAGAAGACGAAGGGCTAGCGACGCAGCCAGCGGACGCCGTTCGCGCCGGCGATGATCGCCTCGGTCGCTTCCATCGGAAAGAAGCCCGTCTCCACGACTCCCGCGTGCTCGCGAATGCGCGCGACCACATCCGCGATGTCCGTGCGCGCGGGCACCATCACATCGAGAATCAGATTTCCTTCGTCCGTCACGCGCGGCGCGCCGTCGCGCAGGCGCAGCACGGGCTGGAGGTCCATCTCCGCGAAGCGGCGCTCGAGCACGTCGCGCGCGAACGGCGTGACCTCGACCGGCAGCACGCCGACGCCGAGGCGGTCGACGACTTTTGATTCATCGGCGATGACGATGAAGCGCTTCGCCTGCTGCTCGACGATCTTCTCGCGGAGCAACGCGCCCCCGCGTCCTTTGATCAGGCGCAGGTTCGCGTCGATTTCATCGGTCCCGTCGACCGCGAGATCGAGCGGCGCGACCTCGGCGAGCGCGAAGGTCGGAATCCCTTCCTCGCGCGCCTGCTTCTCCGTCTGCTCCGACGTGCACGTGCAGCGGATGTTCGAGAGCGAGCCGTCGCGCAGCGCCTCGCCGAGGAGCCGCACGAACTCCGCGGCGGTCGAGCCGGTGCCGAGTCCGAGCGTCATGCCCGAGCGCACTTGCCGGAGCGCCTCGCGCGCGGCTTCGATCTTCAAACTCATCACATTCCTCCCGCCGCACCGCCCCGCCTCGGATCGGCGACCGCGGTGAGGCGGCCATTCTCGATCAGGATCGCGTGCACGTCACCGATCGCGTTGCGCGCGACGACAGCGTGTCCCATCGCGTTCAGCGCGTCGACCGTTTTCTGCGGCGCGCGCGACTCGTACTCGAGCCGGTCGGGAATCGCCTGATGATGCCAGCGCGGCGCGGCGATGGCGTCCGCGAGCGGCTTGCCGTAGACGACGACGTTGAGGAAGACCTGCAGCAGCGTCGTCGGAATCGCAGCGCCGCCGCGCGTGCCCATCGCCAGGAACGGCTTGCCGTTGCGCAGCACGATGATCGGCGTGAGTGAGGACGCGGCGCGCTTCAATGGGTCGAGTTGATTTGGACCCGCGTTCGGCGTGAAGTCGGTGAGCGCGTCGTTCAAAAAAAATCCGAGTCCGGAGAGCATCACGCCGCTGCCGAAGTTGTCGCCGAGCGTCGTCGTCAGCGCAACGATGTTTCCTCCGCCATCCACGATCGTGAAATGCGTCGTGTGCGCCCCCTCCGGGCGCAACTCGGAAGGCTCGGCGAGCATGTTCGTCGCAACGACGTGCGCGGGATCGATCGTCTTGCGCCACGCGGCGGCGCGCTTCTGCGAGAGCAGATCGCGATACGGAATGCGCGCGGTGATCGGATCGGCGATGTAGCGATTCCGATCGATGTACGCGCGCCGCTCCGCCTCGGCCAGGAGATGAAGCGACTGTGGCGTCTGAAATCCCTTCGACGCGAGATCGTCGCCGGCGAGGATGTTCAGTACCTCGCCGATGACGAGTCCTCCGCCCGAGGGCGGCGCGACGGTGACGATCTCGTACGGACCGTAATGCAGCTTGATCGGCGCGCGCCAGATCGGCTGGTACTCGTGCAGATCGCGGTAGCCGAGGATGCCGCCGGCAGCGTGCGTGCTGTCGACGATGCGCTTCGCGATCTCGCCGTCATAGAAGTCGCGCGCGCCATGATCGGCGAGGCGCTGCAACGTCGTCGCGAGCTCCGGCGCGGGCAGCGATGGCGTGACTTCGATGCCGCGCTCGCTCTTTTCCGTCGCGATGTCCGCCGCGATCTCGGGATCGGCGCGCGGACCGTCGTGCGCGAGCGCGATCGCGGGGGCGAGCAACTCCTTCCACGCGCGCTTCCCGAACTTCGCATGCAGCGCCGCGAGTCCGGCGACCGTGCCCGGCGTGCCCGCGGCGAGTGCGCCTTTCGCCGGAACCTTGGCGAACATGTCGCGCTTCGCGTCGTGCGGTGCGGTCTCGCGAAAGTCGAGCGTCCACACGGCGCGCGTCGACGCGTCGTAGTAGAGGAGAAAGCCGCCGCCGCCGAGGTTGCCGGCCTGCGGATGCACGACGGCGAGCGCGAACGCGACTGCGACCGCTGCGTCGGCCGCGGTGCCGCCGCGTTGCAACACCGAGAGTCCCGCCTTTGTCGCGAGCGGATGCGCGGTCGAGAGCGCGGCGCGTTTGGCGATCACCGTGCCGCCGGCGAAGAGTGTCGTGGGGAAGAGGAGTGCGACGAGAAGGGCGACCTTCATTTTCGGGCGCGCCGCGGACTCCGGTTTCTGTCGTAGATGATCTTCAGTCCCTTCAGCGTGAGCTCGGGATCGACGACGTCGATGTGCTCGCTCTCGTCCGCGAACAGCGTCGCGAGACCGCCCGTGGCGATGACGCGCTTCAGGTCCGGCACTTCGCGGCGGATGCGCGCGAGGATGCCGTCGACGAGTCCGAGGTAGCCGAAGTAGATGCCGGACTGCATGTTGACGACGGTGTTCGTGCCGATGACGTTGTCGGGGCGCTTGAGATCGACGCGCGGCAAACGCGCGGCGCGCGCGAACAATGCTTCCGCCGAGATGTTCAGTCCCGGCGCGATCACGCCGCCGATGAACTCCGCGTTCGCGGTGACGACGTCGAACGTCGTCGCGGTGCCGAAGTCGACGATGACCGTGGGACCGCCATACTCGTGATGCGCAGCGGCGCAGTTGACGATGCGATCCGCGCCGACTTCGAGCGGATTGTCGACATGAATGGCGACGCCCGTCTTCACGCCGGGCTCGACGAACAGCGCGTCGACGCCGAAGTACTTCTGCACCATCATCGTCATCGCGCCGTTGAGCGGCGGCACGACGGACGCGATGATCGCGCCCTCGAGCGCGGAGTGCAGCGCATCGCCGACGAGCTGTCGCGCGAGGATGCCGTATTCGTCGGCGGTGCGCTCGCGCGCGGTGGCGAGGCGCCACGAGCTCACGAGCTCTTCGCCGCGATAGACGCCGAGGACAAGGTTCGTGTTGCCGAGGTCGATGACGAGCAGGTTGGACGACGACATCGCCACTAGTTTACGGGACGAGCACGAGATCGCCCGCGCTCACCGCCACGATGCCGTCGGACGAATTCACCATCGCGCGGCCATGCTCGTCGATGCCCGCCCACGTGCCGGCGATCGTGCGGTCGCCGAGAACGCATTGGATGCGATCGCCCGGCTGATGAATCGAGAGCGTGCGCCACTGCGCGAGCACCTCGTCGTGATCGAGCGGACGCGCGAGCTGTTCGTCCATGTGCTCGATGAAGGCGAGCGTCGCGGTGATGATGCCGGTGAAGTCGCGCGTCGACACTTCGCTGATCGCGACCGCGTTCGGGCGCGTGTCGTCCTTCACCGGCTCAACGTTGATGCCGGTGCCGACGAGCACGAACACGCGATCGTCCTGCATGCGCGCCTCGATCAGGATGCCGGCGATCTTGCGCGTGCCGACGAGGACGTCGTTCGGCCACTTGATGCGCGCGTCGATCGCGTACGTATCGCGGAGATAGGTCGCGACGAGATTCGCGATCGCTAGCGGAATCAGCGGCAGCTCGTACGCGGGGCGCGTCACGAGCGTCGTCGCGTAAATGCCTTTGCCGGGAGGCGACGACCAGCGGCGATCGTTGCGTCCGCGGCCGGCGAACTGTTCGCCGGCGATGATCATCGCCTGCGGCAGCGAGAGCTCGTTCTCGATGCACTCG